>NZ_JBVJMK010000007.1:0-66886 GCF_055584245.1 Luteibacter sp. NPDC104163 | reverse complement strand
CGCTCCCAAACCCCCGGGCAAAACTCCCCCCAACCCCCCCGCGGTGTTGTGGGGGGGCGGGGGGGGGGGGGGGGGGGGGGGGGGGCCCCCCCCCCCCCCCCCCCCCCCGCTCCCACAAGGTGCCTGGCATAAAAAAAGGGCGCGCCCAGGACGGGCGCGCCCTCTGTCGGCTCAGAATCAGCGTTGCAACGAACGGCCGCGGCCGATGCCGTAGTAGGCGAGGCCGGCTTCCTCGACCACCTGCGGATCGTAGAGATTGCGGCCATCGAAGATAGCCGGCTCTTTCAATGCCGCCTTGATCCGCGCGAAATCCGGAGCGCGGAAGGCCTTCCACTCGGTGACCAGCGCGAGCACGTCGGCCCCTTCGAGCGCCTCGTAGGGCTTCTCGCAGAGCACCAGGTCGTCGCGTTTGCCGTAGATGCGGGCGGTCTCCTCGCGGGCCTCCGGGTCATACGCGCGCACCTTCGCACCGGCTTCCCAGAGTGCTTCGATCAGCCGGCGGCTCGGCGCTTCTCGCATGTCATCCGTATTCGGCTTGAACGCCAGGCCCCACAGGGCGATGGTCTTGCCAGCGATGGCGCCATCGAAGTGACGAAGGATCTGGGCGAAGAGACGGGTCTTCTGCGTGTGGTTCACCGCCTCCACCATCGCGAGGAGGCGCGCGTCGTAGTCATGCGCGCGCGCAATGCGCTCGAGCGCCTGCACATCCTTCGGGAAGCAGGAGCCGCCATAGCCGGCGCCGGGGTAGATGAAGTGATAGCCGATGCGGGGATCGGAACCGATACCCTGGCGTACGAGCTCCACGTCCGCGCCCACGCGTTCGGCGATGTTCGCGATCTCGTTCATGAAGCTGATCTTCGTCGCGAGCATGGCATTGGCGGCGTATTTGGTGAGCTCTGCGGAGCGCTCATCCATCACGACCATGCGATCGTGGTTGCGGTTGAACGGCGCGTAGAGCTTGCGCAGCTGGCCGACAGCGCGCTCGCTGGAGGCGCCGACGACGATGCGGTCCGGGCGCAGGCAATCCTCGACGGCGTCGCCTTCCTTCAGGAACTCGGGATTCGAGACCACATCGAAGGCGATGCTGGCTCCACGGCTGGCGAACACCTCGCCGATCGCGCCACGTACCTTGTCCGCCGTACCCACGGGTACGGTCGACTTGTTCACCACGACGGCATAGCGATCGAGGTGCTGGCCGATGGTGCGCGCGACGCTGAGCACGTACTTCAGGTCAGCGCTGCCATCTTCATCGGGCGGTGTACCCACCGCGATGAAGATGATCTCGCCGTGCGCGATGGCGGACGCCGGCTCCGTCGTGAAATCCAGCTGCCCAGCGGCGTAGTTCCGCTTGACGATCGGCTCGAGGCCGGGTTCGTAGATGGGGATGATGCCCTTCTTGAGGCCCTCTACCTTGGCTTCGTCGATGTCAACGCAGACCACATGGTTACCCATTTCCGCGAGACAGGCGCCGGTGACCAAACCTACATAACCGGTACCAAAGATTGTGACCTTCATTCATGTCGCCTGTAGTACGGGGAATCGGTATCCAGCATCCTCCATCACAACTGGCTGTCGCGATCCAGGTTGTATTGGGCGGTGGCCGCGTTGTTGATCAGGCCCGATAGCGGGAGGAGCTGGCTGATGAAGCGGTTCCAGCGGGTGATGCCGGCGGGGCCGACGTAGATCACGTCGCCAGGTTCGACGGCGAACTGCCCGGCGACGGCGTACGCGGCGGGCGAGTTGTTGTCGAGCTGATAGATGGTGGCGGGAGCCTTTTCCATGTTCTCCACGCCGCGGATCACGTAGACGGATTTGCCGCGCGCGCTGGTCTGGTTGAGGCCACCCGAGCGACCGAGCGCCTGGGTCAGGCTGAGGTCGCTGGTCTTGAACGAGATGGCCTGCGGGCGCAGCACTTCGCCGAGCACGTACACCTCGTGGTTGTCGTTGTAGGGCAGGTAGACGCTGTCGCCGCCCTTCAGGTAGATGTCCTGGCCGCCCTGCAGCGTGTGCGAGAGCTTGTCGAGGTCGAGGTGGTACTCGTGGTTATCGCGCCGGAGCACCACGTTGGAGAGATCGGCGATCTGCGCATTGACGCCCGCGGCACCGACGGCCTGGGACAGCGTCAGCGGCGCGACCGAAATGTTCTGGGGTGATGTATTCGTGAAGGCGCCGCCCATGGTGACGCGCTGGCTGGCAAAGCCGACGATGCTGATATCGACCTGCGGCTTCGCGATGTACTTGGTCAGGCGATCGGAAATCTCCGTCCGCAACTGTTCGATCGTGAGCCCGGCCGCCTTGATCTGGCCGACGTACGGATAGAACAGGGTGCCATCGGGGCGCACCAGGCGCCCGTTGGCGGCGGTTTGTTGCTGCGAACCGGCAGGCGAGGTGAGTTCCGGGTGTTCCCACACGGTGATGTACAGCGAATCGCCCGCGCCGATGTGGTAATCGTCGGGCTTGTAGGCGGTCAGTGCGGGATCGAGGCTGGCCGGCGTGGCCGAGGCCTTGTCCATCGCGATGAGCTTGGGTGTGATGGGGACGAGCTGGTAGCGGGCGCCCGTGGCGGTCCGCTTGTCGTTCAGCTCGCCGGTGTTCATGTGCTGGCCGGGGGCCAGGACGCATGCATGCAGGAACATGCAGCATCCGGCCAGACCGAGGGTCGGCAGGAACTTCATCGTGCGCGGATTCCTTGGATACAACGACTGCCCGGAATCGGACGGTCCACTACTTAAACCGACCCAGCATTAACCAATCGGGAATACATGGACGTTTGGACGTCCATTCATGAACACAGCACCAAATCAGTGCGTGCCGCCGGTTCCACCTGTACCGCCCGTGCCTCCGGTGCCACCCGTGCCGCCGGTACCACCGGTGCCGTCATTGCCCGTACCTGTCGCCGAATTTGCCGTTGCACCGGTTGCTGCGGCCATGGCCGCAGTGCCTGCGCCGACACGTGCAGGTGCGACCGCGCCTTGCGATGCCTGGCGTGCCTGCGCCGGCGTAGCGACGCGAGCGCCCTGCGCAGCGTTGTTTTCAGCGGTTGCCGGCTGTGCGGCCGGTTGCGCCGGTGCGCGTTGCGCCTGTGCGAGGAGCGGAACGGTGACGGCGGCGATGGCGCATGCGATTAGCAGACGTTTCATGTCTGATCTCCTGCGTGTGTGAAGAAGAAACTGAATGAGAGTACGCGTGTCATTTGCGCATTGTGTGCTGACAAAACGCGTAAGACATTCACCGCTATCTATGTGTCAACAAGCAAGTCGTTCTGCTGAACGACGAAATTCAGCGAGTGTTTCTGTGAAACGTGTCAGGTTTCACTGGATGCACGATTGCTGTTGTTTTCGTGGCGATGCAGCATCCACTCATATTCTCCGCATTGCGAGAGTGGTGAGCTAACTGAGTCCGGTGCTCCGCGGACTCGGGCAATAGCGTGTTGGGCCGATACGAGCTTCGGGATGAAGCCTCGCCGGACCTACAGGGGGCACGTACCTTGGCATGCCGGTTTGGCCGGTGTTGTCTCTTGGCAGAAGGTACTTGTCATGCAACTGAAAAAAATCAACGCCTTAGTTGATCTGGAGCTTCGTGTTGGTGACCTGATGAGTGCGGTCACCGCGGCGCATCTGGCGTACCTGGCCCGCTTTGACGGCCAGGCGATGGATAGCACCTACACGGCGGCCATGGTCATCCTCGTGCTGTTCACACTGGTGTGCTCGATGCTGTTCCAGGTGTACGAACAGCCGCTCGGTGAGCGTCCGATCAGCCAGTTCTTGCGCATCGCAGCATCATGGGCCATCGCGTTCGCGGGCCTTATGGTCATGTGCTATCTGCTGAAGATCGGCGACACATTCTCGCGTGCGTGGGTGTTACTGACACTTCCGTTCGGTCTCATCGGCTTTTCGCTCGTGAGACTCATTGCGCTTGTTGCGTTGCGTCGGCTGCGCACGCGTGGCGAAGGCATCGCGCGTTGCCTCCTTGTGGGCGCAACCGACTCAGGACTGCACATGCTGGAGCAGGTGCGTGCAAATCCTGCACTCGGCATGGACATCACCGGATACGTGAAGACGAGCTACGACCATGCCATCCCTGATGGTGTGCCCAAGGTCGGATCGCTGCTCGAGCTCGAGGACATCCTGAAGCGCGGTGAATGGGACGAGGTGCTCCTCGCGTTGCCCGTGAGTGCGAATCGCGCCATCACGTACGCCATGGACCGCATGGAGCAGCACGTGGTCACGGTGAAGTTCGTGCCGGATCTGCTCGGCCGCCAGCTGATCAACCACCAGATGGAAGATTGCGGCGGCGTACCGATCGTCACGTTGCGCTCCAGCCCGCTCGAGGGCCATGCCTGGCTCGTGAAGAACGTCGAGGATCGCCTGATCGCCGCGGGCATCCTGCTCATGATCGCGCCGATCATGCTGTGCCTGGCGATCGGCGTGAAGCTTTCCAGCCCTGGCCCTGTGCTGTATCGCCAGCGCCGCGTAGGCCTGGATGGCAAGGAGTTCGAGATGCTGAAATTCCGCTCCATGCCCGTGGATATGGAGCGTAGCGGCAAGGTCGCCTGGGGCGGCGCGCAGAACAAGACGACCACCCGATTCGGCAAATTCATCCGCCAGACCAGCCTGGACGAGCTACCGCAGTTCCTGAACGTGCTTCGTGGCGACATGTCCATCGTCGGCCCGCGTCCGGAACGGCCCATGTTCGTGGAGCAGTTCAAGGGCGAGATCGACGGCTACATGCACAAGCACCTTGTGAAGGCAGGCATCACCGGCTGGGCGCAGATCAACGGCTGGCGTGGGGATACCGACCTGACCCGGCGTATCGAGCACGATCTCTACTACATCAACCACTGGTCGCTCGCGTTCGACCTGAAGATCATCTTCCTCACGATCTTCAAGGGCTTCGTGCACAGCGAGAACCAATCCTCCGCGCGCACCGGCATCACCGCCGCAGTGGCGCAGCCGGTCGAGCCGGTGGCTGAAGAATCGCAGTAACCAAGTAGAAAGGGCGGACGCTTGAAAATCCTGGTATGTGGTGGTGCGGGTTACGTGGGCTCGCACATGGTGCGCTACCTCATCGAGAGGGCGCATGAGGTCGTCGTCTTCGACAATCTATCGACCGGCCATCGCGAATCGGTGCCTGACGGCGTGCTGTTCGTGCACGGCGACATCGGCGATGCCGGCAAGCTCGCGCGGGTCTTCTCGGACCACGCGTTCGATGCCGTGATGCATTTCTGCGCGCGCTCGCTTGTCGGCGAGTCCGTGATCGATCCCTACGCGTACTACGAGAACAACGTCGGTAACACCATCGTGCTGCTCGATGGCATGCGCCATGCGGGCGTCGATCGCCTCGTGTTCTCATCCACCGCCGCCGTGTTTGGCCACCCCGTCTCCGACACGATCGATGAAGCGCACCCCACCGCGCCGATCAACCCGTATGGGCAGAGCAAGCTGATGGTCGAGCAGGTGCTTGCGGATGCCGCAAGGGCCTATGGGCTGCGCTCCGTCGCGCTACGCTATTTCAATGCGGCGGGGGCATCGTCGTGTGGGTCGATCGGCGAGGCGCACGATCCGGAGACGCACCTGATCCCCAACGTCCTGAAGGCCGTACTGGGGCAGGGCAAGGGCCTGAAAGTGTTTGGCACGGACTACGACACGCGAGACGGTACCTGCGTCCGTGACTACGTGCACGTGAACGACCTGGCTTCGGCGCATCTCCTGGCGATCGAATACATGGCCAGCAACGAGGGCGCGTTCACTTTCAACCTCGGCAATGGCGAGGGCTTCACGGTGCGCGAGGTGATCGCGGCAGCGGAGAAGGTCACCGGCCGACCCGTGCCGCACGAGTTTGCCGAGCGGCGCGAAGGTGACCCGGCGGTGCTGGTCGCTTCGAGCCAGCAGGCGCGCGACGAGCTTGGCTGGCGTCCGGCCATGGCGCGGATGGAGGATATCCTCGCCTCCGCGTGGCAGTGGCACCTGCAGCCGAGGTTCTGACCCCGGCCTAGCCGGTGGCGAGCTGACCGATCAGCTGCATGGCGTTCGGTACCGGCTTGCCATCGGCGAAGCAGGCCTTCACCAGCGCGTTGACCTGCGCCAGGCTCGGCCGGTCCTTGCGAAAGCGATCGAGCATCGCGTGGTCGGCCGCCGATGCAGCCTGCACGCCTTGGGCCCTCGCGGCGCCTGCTGCCGTCGCGAACATGCGGTTCTCGCCCAGCTTCGTCGCTGTAGCCACCTGCATATCGATCCCCGGTGACTGCGGCGCCACGACGATGTTGTCGTGGATCGCGGTGCTGCTCGGCACGCCTTTCCAGCTCGTCGCCTTGAACACGGTGACCTCGGCGCCGGCGATGGGCTTCTCCGGGATGATGATGATGTTGTTGTAGATCTGGCTGCCGTCGACGGGGCCCGAGATGCGGAGGCTCGCGCTGTCGCTCTTGCGCAGGGCATCGTTGATGCTGACGTTGAAACGCACCACGGTGCCCGTGTTGCCGATATCGCCGCCGCTCCGGCCATCGTTGCAGACCAGTGCCATGCCACCGACGTTGTCGTGGCTGTAGTTGTACTGGATCAGCGTATTCCGGCAGCGGAAGTCGGAGTCATAGGCCTGGCCGTCGGCGTAGGCCTTGTGGTCGCTGACCTCGTTGTACTGGACGGTGGTGTTGTCGCAGTCGAACGGCCAGATTCCTGCGGCGGCTTCACCGCGTGGCAGCGGACCGCACTGGCTGATGGTGTTGTGCTCGACCAGCGCACCGTCGCAGCCGCGCACGAGGATGCCATCGCCCGGCACGCCCGTGAGCCGGTTGCCACGCACGACGATGCCTTTTGCGAGGCCGCCCTGGCGGTTGCCGGCGGCGAGGAACAGGATGCCGTCGCGCTGGGTGTTCTCGAGGACGTTGTCCGTGATCGTGAGGCCGTCATAGCGTGTGGGCTTGTCCTTGCTTTTGGCCTCGACCAGGATCCCGCTGCCGCCGCCGTCCTTCTTCACCGGCAGGCCATTCACGTGATGCACGTGAAGGCCCTGCAGGGTGATGCCGTGGGCGACACCGAAGTCCTGGTGGAACAGGTGGACGCCCGTCCGTTTCGCGGCTGGCTGCGGCCCCTGGTTGGAAATCGCCAGGTTGCGCACGGTCCAGTACTCGAGGTTTTGCAGGCGCAGCGTTGAGGGCGCCTTGCCGTCGGCATGCAGGTGGGGCAGCGCGCCCTGGCCATAGGCATCGACGACGACCGGCGCGCCGGCGCTGCCCGAGCCTTTTGGCAGGAACGCACCCGGATAGTCGCCACCGCGCTTGAACAGAATCCGGTCGCCAGGCCCGAAACTTTGCTTGTTCAGCCGGTCGAGCGTACGGAACGCCTGTGCTTCGCTGGTGCCCGCGTGCGCGTCGTCACCGCCACTGGCGTCGACATACCAGGTCTTCCCGCTCGCAGCGCGCACGCGTGCCAGCGGCAACAGGGCAGATGTCGCGACAGCCAGCACGCTATGCCGCAAAAAAGTCCGGCGATGCATACAAACCCTCCTGTGGGAGCGCGCTCGCGCGCGATGGCTTTACCTCAGCGCCCGGGATTCAACGCCGCTCACTAAGCGAATACCGGAACACCCCGCCATGCTTCCTCAGCATGTAAGCGAACCCCGCGAGGTGCTTGATCGTCAGCCGCGAGAACTTCCGCGTCCGCCGCTTGTAGTCGTGGACGATGGAGATGCGCCGCGAATAGTAGTTACGTAGCCCGATCTTCCGCGTCCTCACGCAGAACTCCGCGTCTTCGGGCCCGAAGAAGATCCGGTCGTCGTAGCCCATCAGGAGCGCGGCGGTCTTCTTCGTGAACGTCTGGTTCGCACCGAGCACGTAATCCACCTCCATCGGGTCAGATTCGTTCTCGAAGACCGTGTCGGTCATGAGGTGGCGATCCAGCTCGCGCTGCACGAAACCCAGCTTGCGCGTGGCCGCGACACGCGCGGCGATGGGCTGGTAGAACCGGGGGAAACGGCGCGTGGAGTCCTGGCGGCTGCGGTCGACGTTGAGCAGTTCGAAACCCACGACGCCGGCATCGGGGTGCGAGGTGAAGAACTCCTCGACGATCCGGCCCGGGTCCTCGGTCAGGAAGATGGTGTCGTTATCCAGGGTCATGCAGTAGCGGCCCCGGGCAAGGAACAAGCCGCGATTGCGCGCCGGGCCGACGCCAAGGTTGCTCTCCAGCGGGAAATAACGCACCTGCGGCAACGTGGCGACGAACTCGGCGCTGCCATCTTTCGAGCCGTTGTCGACCACGATCACTTCGTCCTGGCTGAAATCCACCTTGTCCACCAGCGAAAGCAGGCAGCGCTCCAGGTTGGCCAGCTCGTTCCACGTGATGATGATGATGGATAAACGCTTCTCGGCCTCGCTCATGACGATGCTCCTAAGGGGTCGTGGTTTTTGAGGGAAGAAGCGGGGGCGCTGTCGCGCAGCGAGGAAGGGGTGATGACCGCGTTGGCCTTCACCACGTAGTTGTCCGGGATGACTACGGGGCCGAAGATGCAGGCACCGGTGCCGATCGTGACGTTATCGCCGATGGTCGGCGTGCCATCGCCGGGAAAGCGGTTGCCGATGCAGACCCGGGCGTACAGGGTGCAGTTGCGGCCGATCGTGGTCTTGCCGTTGATGATCACGCCGAAGGCATGGAAGATCACCAGGCCCGGGCCGATCGTGGCCGTGGTCGGCAGGTAGCTCTTGAACACGAACTCGGCGATCTTCTCGAACACGCGCAATGGCGTGTGGAACACGGTCCCGCGGGCGCTGGCGATGATCCGGTAGGTCAGGATTACCCAGAACGACTGGTCGAGCATCCACCAGACCATGCCGCGCCAGCCGGGCATGGCCTTCAGGCGGCTCGCATCGGCACGGAAATCACTGAGCATGGGCGGTCTCCGGGCGGGAAAGGGGGGCCTTGCTGCGTAGCCACGCGCGGCGCGCCTTCTCGTGGACTCCGGCTTCCGCGACCAGGCGCTGATGGCGAACCTGCTGCCGCGCATAGAACATGCCGACGAAGAACCAGAAATAGGCCTCGTAGCCGCTGAACTCGATGAAGGCGAGCATCAGGTAGAGAAGCAGGAAGGCCTTCACGTTGGTGTTCTGGCCCTCGGTCTTCGAGAACAGGATGTGCGCGCACATGATCAGGAACAGCAGGGCCGACTGCACGCCACCCTCCAGGAAGAACTGGAGGTAGATGTTGTGGACGTTGTTCTCGACGAACTTCAGGCCGGAGATCTGCTCCATGATCGGTACGCCATTACCGACGCCGTAGCCGAGCATGTTCTGTTTCAGCGCGATGCCGGCGTTGGTCCACAGGGCCAGGCGGCCGACGTTCTTATGCTCCAGCTGGGTCTCGGCCTGCAGGTTGAAGCGGTCGAGCACCGGCACATCGATGACCTGCGACAGGATCAGGCCCACGACCAGCACGACCATGGCGACGCAGAAGAACGTGTAGAAGTAGTAGTGGCGGGTCTTCCGCATGCGCCAGGCGGCGATGAAGATGGACACCGCGGCGCCGATCAGGCCGGCGCGCGAGAGCATGGTCGCGCTGGTGAGGAAGGCGATGCCCGCGGCGATGGGGTAAGCCCGGGTGCCGATAAGCAGGATGGAGAGCAGGGCGAGCAGGCTGGCCTCGATATTGCGGCCGCCGGTGGACATGTACAGGACGCTCGAAGCCGATTCGCTGCGTGTGTAGATGGAGCCGAGCGCGTTGGCATAGGCGATATCGCGCAGGAAGATGAAGACGATGCAGCAGCCCAGCATCCAGACGAAGATCCGGCGCAGCTCGATCTCCGCAAGTTTGTGGCCGAAGACCATGCCCAGGAAGTACGACGAAGCCACGAACACGATCAGCGTGGAGCGCAGGCCGCCACCGTAGGTCGCCGCGGCCGCCATCGAGGTAGCGGTAAGCACGCCGATGAAGGCGGTGGCCGGGTTGAGCTTGAGATGGCGCACCGCCGGCAGGTACAGCACCGGCATCATCAACAGCAGCAGGTGGTACACGTTCACGTGGGTCTTGCTGGCCGAACTGTGCCCGAGCGGAATCTGGACGAAGATCATCGCCATCAGGGTGATCGCCATCGCGCGGGTCTTGTTGATCGCCATCAGCCGAGGGCCACGCCGAAGAACTTGTGGATGAGGACCTTCAGCGTCGATTTGTACCCGCCGAGCGAGAAGTTCCTGGCGATATCACCCAGCGGCGGCCGCTCGCGGTTCATCACGTACTGGATGTTGCGGTGGTTACGCCGCTGGTCGGCGCTCATGAGGCCGGCATGCTTGGCGATGAAGCGCTCGCTGCCCTCGGCGCGCTTGCTCGAGTTCCGGATGCGGGCGCGGCTGCGATCGTCATCCACGAACGAGAGCAAGTGGCGTGAGCGCACGGCCGGGCCGAAACGTTCGGCCAGGCGGATCCACATGTCGTAGTCCTGCCAGCTCGGCATGGCCTCGTCGAACCCGCCCAGTTCGCGCATGCGCGAAAGCTCGGTGAGCACCTGGTTGCCGGCGTGGTTTGCGTAAAGCAGGCCGGGCAGGGTGAGCGGATCGGACTTGAACAACTCGGCGGAACCGTACTTCCGGTCGCGCAGCGGCTCGACCTGCTGCAGGTCCTGGAAGTAGCGGAACCGGGTGCAGGCGAAGGAAGGCGCATGCGCCTCGTACAGCCCCACCAGGCATTCTACCCGCTGTGGATGGAAGAAATCGTCGTCATCGAGGCCGGTGACATAAGTGCCACTGGCGTGCTCGATGCAGCGGTTACGGGCACGGCAGGCGCCCTGCGGTGTGTCGTTACGCAGGTACGTGAACTTGCCCGGGTATCGCTCGATGTATCCGGCCATCACCTCGGGGGTATCGTCGTCCGACGCCTCGTCACACACGAGGATCTCGATCTCCGGATAACTCTGGGCCAGGACGGAGTCGATGGCGCGGCGCAGCAACGCCGAACGGTTGCGGGTAGGGATGTAGACACTCACCAGCGGCATGGCGTGTTCGCTCCTCATTTCAGGCTCCCACCGGCGCCGCATGGCGCGAGAGCAACACGGCACGATTGCGCCAGGCCAGCCAGGCGAGCGGCGGCACGGCGAACGCGAAACGGATGGCGCAGGCCTTCCAGTCGTCGGCGGGGTAGATCGCGACGGCCAGCATCAGGAAGGCATAGGGGATGAAGCTCTCCAGCGTCCAGGCGCTGAAGAAATCGCGTGGGGTGATCGAAATGATCTTCGACGAGAAGAAGTAGTACGAGAGGATGGTGGAGAGCACCTGGCTGAAGGCCAGGGCCACCGCCATCACCTCGAGTGAGCGCGACATGGCGCCGAAAACGCTCACGGCGAGCGTGATCCCGCAGATCTTGAGGTTCCAGCTGAACTCGATGTCCGAACGCCCCAGGCTCTGGCTGAGGGCGCCGATGAGCGAGCCCAGCGGGCGCAGCATGCCAAACAGCAGCATCAGCGGGATGAGCGCGGCGACGCCGTCGTAGCGGTGGCCATACAGGATGGTCACCGCCAGCGGCGCGGCGACGGCCAGCATGATGAAGACCGTGGCGCTGAAGATGGACACGCCGCGCAGGCCGAGCAGGTAGATGCGGCGCAGCGCGGCCGGATCGCCCTGCAACGTGGCCAGGCGCGGCAAGGCCAGGCGGGCGGCCACGGGCATGATCAGCTTGGTGGGCTGCAGCACCAGCTCCTTGGCGAGCGAATAGACGCCCAGCGAGGCAAGGCCGAGGAATTTGCCGAGGATGATCTGGTCGGCCTGGCTGCGTAGCTGGTTGATCACCTGCGAGCCGAACTGGAAGGCGCCGTAGCGGAACGCTTCCCCGATGATCTGCCGGTCGAATTCGCGGCCCGGGTGCCACTCGCGGTCGGAGGCCAGCACGAACAGCGCGAGGCGCACGAAGCTGTTCACCACCATCGCCCATACCGCCGCCTCGATCGACGCGTTGAACCCCAGGACCATGACCACCAGGGTTGCCAGGCCGGACAGGCGGCCGGCGACTTCGATACGTGCAAGGCGCGGGATCTGGAACGCCTTGATCAGGCTAGCCTGGTACTGGGCAGCGACGCCAAGCATCAGGAAGTTCAGCGTGGACAGGCGCATGAGCTGGCCAAGCACCTCGGACTGGTAGAAGTCCGCGATGCCGTACGAGGCGACGAAGAGTACGGCGGCGGAAACCACGCCCAGGCCGGTGCTGATGAGGAACAGCGAGGTCCGCTCCGGCTTGCTGATGTCCTGGCGGTGGATGAGGTAACTGGAAAGCCCCATGTCCTGCAGCATGGTGGCCACCGCGTTCACCACGTTGACGATGGCGAGCGCGCCGAGCAGGTGCGCATCCACGTGGTGAGCCAGCAGGGCGATCTGCAGCAGCTGGCTGAGCGCGCTGACGACGGTCGAGCCAGCGGTCCAGAGTGCGTCGCGGCGAACGGATGCCATCGTGCGCCTCCGTCAGGCCAGCTGCGCGGCCAGCTGGTCGTGCAGCCGGTGCTGGTTGAAGCGGGCTTCCACGGTCTCGCGGGCGTGACGCGCGACGGACGCCAGGTCGTAGGATCCGTGCTGGATTGCCGTCAGCTTTTCAGCCAGCGCCGCCGCATCGCGTTCCGGGACCAGCCAGCCGCTCCGGCCGTCCTCGATCAACTCGGGGATGCCGCTGTGCACAGTGGAAAGGCAGGGGACGCCCGCGGCCATGGCCTCCATCAGGGAGACCGGGATGCCTTCCTGGTCGCCGTCCGCGGCGGTGACGCTGGGCAGTGCGAAGACGTCGGCGGCGCGCAGCGCGGCCTGGACGAACGCCTTGTCACGGCGGCCGCGCAGATGGATGTGGGCCGCCATGCCACGCGAGGCCACGAAAGCCTCGAGCTCGGCCTGCAGCGGGCCGTCGCCGATGATCTCCAGATCGATCGGCACGCCGTTCGCGGCGGCGTCGGCCACCGCTTCGCACAGGTAGCGGACACCCTTCTTCTCGACCAGCCGCGCAACCGTCACCACGCGCAGTGTGCGTTCCGGCGAGAGCGCGTCGCTTGCCCGGTGGCGGAACGGGAAACTCTCAAGGTCGACACCCATGCGGTGCACCTGGATCTTCTCCGGCGCACAGCCCATGGCCTCGAGCTTGCGCTGCCAGCGCGTACTGATCGGGAGCATGCGCTCGCCGGCGCTGAAGAGGATGGGGTAGTCCGCCGCGTGGCGGGCCAGGACGCTGTGCTGCGAAAGGTCGTAGCCGTGGAACACCGTGTACAGCGGGCCTTCGATGAGGCCGAGCGAACGCAGGTGCACGGCCAGGATACCGGTCGGACCGAAGTGGGCGATGATCGCGTCGGCCTTGATCGGGTGGCGGATCCGGCTCACGGCACCGGCGAGCGTCAGGCTGCGCGCGACGTGGCCGTACCGCCGGGCCGAGAGGGCGCCACGCACGCGCGGCTCGCCTAGTGCGGGCAACACCTGCTTCACGCGGTCGAGCAGGCGCTGCCAGCCGGGCATCACCGATGCCGACTGGTTGAAGACGAAGGTGGCGCGATCCATCAGGCCCCGCTGCTCCACGATGTCGCCCGGCGTGGGCGAACTGCCGCGGCTGACCGCCAGGATCCGCACATCGAACCCGCGATCGAGCAGGCCGACGATCTGGTCGATCACGAAGGTTTCCGAGTACTTCGGAAACTCGGGGAGGACGAACAGCACCACCATGGTCACGACCCGACGCCGAGCGTCGCAAGGACGGATTCGCGCGCGAAGGCCTTCTCGCGCGCCACCGCGGCGGCGACGCGCGGCCGCAGGCCCTCGTCCTGGAGCAGGCCGAGCACCTTGGTCTTCAGCGAGCCATCCAGCAGCGATTTGACGGGCATGGACAGCTCCGACGTGCCGAGCCGCTTCATCACGCCCTCGCTCTTGTGTTCGTACGCCAGCGCCACCGCCGGCGTGCCGAAGTTCATGGACATGATCGCGCTGTGCAGGCGCGTGCCGATGGTGAGCGCGCACTGGGCGAAGCGGTTGCCCAGCTCCACGTCGTTGAGCTCGTCCATCTCCACATCCATGGCATCGGCACGGCGCATCCGGTTGCGGACGCGCAGGGCGATCATGCGATCGTCCTTGGGGTAGCCATCGATCGCGGTGCAGGTGGAAAGGGCCTGCACCTGGTAACCCGCGTCCGCCACTGCGTCGAGCAGTTCGGCGAAGGCGGTTTCGTAGGTGTCCTGGCTGATGCCAAGGCGCTTGTCGAACGGGGCCAGTTCCCGGAAGGTGACCGCGACCGTGGGCCGTGCACTGGCCTGCACGGGCTCGCCGGTGGAGACCAGCCATGCCGTGTCGGCCGCGGCGCGCACCTTCGTCTGCGGCACCTGGCCATCGGCCATGTGCTTGAGGCTCACTTCCTCGCGCAGCGCGAGCGCATCGACCCGCGCCATGACGTCCTGCGAGATCCTGCGGAAGAACGGGTGCTCGAACGGACCCACGCTGTGGCCGATGAAGAAGATGGGCCGGCCGGCCAGCAGGGCGCACAACGAGTGGTCGTACTGCGTCGGCCCGTAGAGGTCCACGAAGAACGAGCCACCCACCTGGATGACCAGGTCGTACGACGCCAGCGAGGCGATGTACTCCTTGTGCCGGCGCGGCAGGCCGATGAACCGGGACCAGCCGGTCTTCATCATGTGGCCGTGCAGCAGCCACGGGATGAAGCGGCGGAGCACCTTGGCGCGCAGCGACCCAAAGCGCTTCTTCCCCGCCTCGTTGTAGTAAGCGTTGAGCGTATCCGGCTCGAGCCGGCGCCCCAACAGCCATGCGGAGCTGGTCGGGAAGCGGCTGATCACATCGATCCGGCCGCCCGGGATGGCTTCTTCCAGGCACTGGAGCAAACCACGAAGGATGGCGGCGTCACCGCGGTTGCCGCAGGTGTGGTTCCCGACGATAAGGATGCGCGTCATGGTTACGTCGGCTCGGTCTGGTACTTGTAGTAGGCGTAGGCGGAATACCCGGCGGTGCGGCGTTCCACGGCGTTGAAGATGGCGCCCTTGAGCTCGACGCCGTTCTGCTCGAAGCGTTGCTGGGCCAGGGCCAGCTCGCGCGCCTTGTTCAGGCCAAAGCGCGCCACGAGCAGGCTGGTGCCGGCGTGGTGGCCGATCACCGCGGCATCGGTGACCGCGAGGATCGGCGGCGTATCGATGATGATCAGGTCGTACTTCGGCACCACGCCCTCGATGAACTGCGTGAAGTTCTGGTGCATCAGCAGTTCGGAGGGGTTGGGCGGTACGCGCCCGCGGGTGATGAAATCCACGTTGGGCACGATGTTCTTCTGCATCACCGCGTCGACTTCACGCGTGCCGACGAGCACATCCGAAAGGCCTTCGCCGGCGCGGATACCGAGGTGCTGGTGCAGGGTGCCGCGGCGCATGTCGCCGTCGATCAGCAGTACGCGCTGGCCGGATTGCGCGATGACCGCCGCGAGGTTCGCGGAAACGAACGTCTTGCCGGCGAACGGGCTGGCACCCGAGATCATCAGGATGTTGTTCTTCGCCTCCAGCCGCGCGAAGTGCAGGCTGGTGCGCAGGCTGCGGAAGGCTTCCACGGCGAGGTCGGCCGGATCGGCGACGGCGAGCAGCGTGCGCTTCTTGCCGCGGTTGGTCGTGGTCTGCCCACGGCTGAGTGGCACGGAGGCGTAAACCGGCAGTCCCAGGTCTTCGATCGCCGTGGGGTCTTCGACGCCACGGTTGAGGATCTGCTTCAGGAACACGAAGGCGAGGGCAAGGAAGCCACCGAGGAAGGTGGCGATGACGACCACCAGCGCCTTGCGCGGCTGTACCGGCTGGTTCACGTCGACGAGCGAACGATCCACGATGCGCACGTTGCCGACCGTGCCGGCGCGGGCGATATCCAGCTGCTGGGCCTGGTTGAGCAGGCTGGTATAGGTATTGGAGCTGACCTGCACATCGCGGTTGAGCTTCAGCAGCTCCTGCTGGGTATCCGGCAGGTCGCCTACCTGCTTCTCCATGGCCGCCTTCTGCGCCTGCAGCGTGCCCATCTGCTGTTGCAGCGCCTGGTAGGCCGGGTGGTCATGGGTGAAGCGGCGATCGATGTCCGCCTGCTGCATGTGCAACTGCTGGATGTTGTTCTCGACGCCGACGATCTGGTCGAGCAGGCCCTTGGTCTGCATGCTGATATCGACCGCATGCGACTTGGTCTGGAACACGTTGAGGGCCGCCTGGGCGCGGTCGAGCTCGTTGCGCACCTTCGGCAGCTGGTCCTTCACGAACTGCAGCTGGCTCGCGGCTTCGGCCGAATTCCGTTCAACGTTCTGCCGTACGTATGCCTGCGTGACATGGGCCATCAGGTTCTGCGCGAGGACCGGGTCGGCGTTGTTGTAGCTGAGATCGATGATGCCGGAATCCGCGCCTTGCTCCAGGGCAACGATATCGGTCTGCAGCTTGCTGATCGTGGTGAGCGGCGGCTGCTCCACCACATCGAAGCGCGTGCCCGGGTTGGCGACCAGCTGGCGGATCTGCACGGTGACATCGCCCGCCTTGACGAGCTGGCCGACCGTGCCTTGCGCCAGGGTCTTGCCGTTATCGTCCAGCAGGGTGAACTGGTGGTTCTCGCCGGCACGCAGTTCGAGCTTGTGGTTCAGCAGGTTATCCGGCAGGTCGAGCTTGAAGATGTCGACGATCTCGCCACCCCAGCCGTAACGGCTCAAGCCGAAGCGGACGGGGCCGAGGTTGCCGGGCTTGCGGCCCCGCGAGAGATAGTCGCCGAATATCGGCATGCGCTGCGGATCGACCTGGACATTCAGCTTCAGCTCGTCGACGGCCTGGCCGATGACCAGGCGCGACGTGATGAGCGCGATTTCTGTGGTGGCTTGCGAAGCGGTGGTACCAAGTGACTGCGTGAGGTCACTCAGGCCGGGAAGGGAAGGCGTCTTCTGTTCCACCTGCACCACGGACGTGGCCTGGTAGATCGGTGTGGCGAACACCGTGTAGAGAACGCCGATTAGGAAGAAGGCTCCGGTGACAGTAGCTATGACCCACTTATGGTCTAAAAGCGTGCCGAACAGCGCGTTTAGGTCGAGGGTGTCGTTGTCACGCGCCTGATCTGTTGAGTTCATCATGCGTGGGCAGGGTGTCCCAGAGTGAAATGGCCGTCCGAACGGTTATAACGAGGTTTTGATGAATGACTCACTAAGCGCATGAATCTCACGCTTCCGTTCGACACAAAATCGCAACACCTCCGTGCACCACGGTGAATGCACCGTGATGGTGAAATCCATGTCGTAAGCACGTGGGGGACAGTCTTCAGAATTGTCGGACAAATGATGCCGCGACACTTCTAATCGTGGTGCTTCGCCTTCGGAGCTTAGACGCGAGGCGTGCGCGGCGGGTAGCCCACGCGGACGTGTTCTGCGACACGCATCAATAAAATACATATCCGATGTCGGATATAAGCGTAATTCGTGATGGTTCAGTGAGTGTGCATAATTGATACGTGCACGCTCACCTAACGAACGGTTCACGATCGGGCAGGAATCGCTGCGCTGCACATCTCTGCATGGCGCGTTGCGCCGGGACACGCGGCCAGCACGTGTCGCAGCGCATTAGGAGACGATTAACGCCAGCCGAGCGCCGGCGCGACGTGTTTCAGGATCGATTCGAGCAGGTGCACGTTGTAGTCGACACCGAGCTGGTTGGGTACGGCGAGCAGCAACGTGTCGGCCTCCGCGATCGCCTGGTCGCTGGCGAGATCGGCCACGAGCGCCTCGGGTTCGGCGGCATACGTGCGGCCGAAGACGGCTTCCATGTTGTCGATGAAGCCGATCTGGTCGCTACTCTTGCTGCGGCCAAAGTAGGCGCGATCCATGTCGTTCATCAGCGGGAAGATCGAACGCAGCACCGACACCCGCGGCTCGCGCGCGTGACCCGCCTCAACCCAGGCCTCGCGATAGGCACGCATCTGCTTCGCCTGCTGCACATGCAGCGGCTCGTTGGTTTCGTTGGCCTTGAGCGTGGAGCTCTGCAGGTTCATGCCCATCTTCGCCGCCCATACTGCCGTGGCGTTGGACGCGGAGCCCCACCAGATACGGTCGCGCAGGCCGGGCGCATGCGGCTCGGGGCGCAGAAGGCCCGGTGGGTTGGGAAACATGGGATTCGGATTGGGTTCGGCGAAGCCCTTGCCTTCGAGCAACTGCAGGAACACTTCCGCGTGGCGCCGGCCCATATCGGCGTCGGTTTCACCTTCGTCCGGTGCGTAGCCGAAGTGGCGCCAGCCATCGATGACCTGCTCGGGTGAGCCACGGCTGATGCCGAGCTGCAGGCGTCCGCCGCTGATAAGGTCCGCGGCGCCGGCGGTTTCCAGCATGTAGAGGGGATTCTCGTAGCGCATGTCGATCACGCCGGTACCGATCTCGATGCGGCTCGTGCGCGCGCCGATCGCCGCAAGGAGCGGGAAGGGCGACGCAAGCTGGTTGGCGAAGTGATGCACGCGGAAGTACGCACCGTCCGCGCCGACCGCTTCCGCCGCCACTGCCAGGTCGATCGATTGCAGAAGCACATCCTTCGCCGAACGCGTCCCCGAGTGAGGGGAGTCGGTCCAGTGGCCGAACGAGAGGAAGCCGATGCGTTTCATGGCGGGGCCCTGGCTGCCGTCGCGGGGTGCGACGCGATAGAGCGGATCATACGCCGTGTGCGTGGCCTCCCGACCGGGTGTGACGATGCCTCGTCTCGAACACAGTGTTCTCCAGGAGGTCACAACCGTTCGGCAGATGGAACCCCGGAACGTGGCGATGCCCGATGTCGACAAGTCCCGTGCCCGCCGCGAGCATGGGCTTCTTGCGGATGACCTCGGCCAGTGCCGCCTGGAAGGCGGCCGCGAAGCCGATGCGCGGGTAAAGCTGCAGCGTGTGGTCGATCAGCGCTGGCGTCACCTCGTCGTAGTAGAAGCCGAGCACGTCGAGGTGCGAGCCCATGTGGACGAGGGCAATCTCCGGCGCCTTGTACTCGGCGATGCCGATGCTGGAGTGGAACGCGATCGCATCCCAGACCGTCTGCGCGCGTTCCTCGTCGAAGCCATCGGCGCGCAGCGTGCTGCGGGCGGCATCGGCGCCATCCACTTCAAAGCGCTTGTCGGCGTGGAACGGCTCGGCAAGGCCGAGGTCGTGCATGACCGATGCAAGGTAAACGACCTCACGATCGTATGTGAGGCCACGCTTGCGGCCGAGGAAATCGGCGAACCACCAGGAGCGATGGACATGGTTGAGCATTTCGCGGTTGTGCACGCGCGCGACGAGGTCGTTGGCCTTGCGGGTATAGGCGGTATCCGGGGCGAGGATGCCGGCAATGGAGACGGGGGCTTGCATGGTGGGGCCTGCAATGACGGGAAAGTTTTCCTATCGTAGGGACGGCATGGCGCTACGATTAGGGCCAACACGGGACCGACAGCCGGTCAGGAATCGATGGAATGGATCGCTTGACTTGCATGGCCGTTTTCGAAGCCGCGGTGCGGATGGGCAGCATCGCAGCGGCGGCGCGGGCCTTCGACATGACGCCGTCCCGGGCGAGCAAGCACCTGGCGGCCCTGGAAACGGAGCTTGGCGTCGCGCTGCTCCGGCGCTCGACGCGGCAACTGGCATTGACCCCGGAGGGTGATCGTTACCTCGATCGGTGCCGGCAGATCCTGGGTGCGGTCCGCGAGGCGGATGACGAGGCGCGGGCGCAGACCGGGGCGATCTCGGGCACGTTGCGCGTGACGGCGCCGGTGACGTTTGGCGCGCTCCACCTGGGACCGGTCGTCGCCGGGTTCCTCGAGCGGCACCCCGGTGTCAGCCTGCAGGTCCAGCTGGACGACCGCTACCGTGACATGCGCAGCGACGCGGTCGATGTAGCGTTGCGCATTGGCAAGCTGGCGAATTCAACGCTGGTGGCGCGGCGTCTTGGCGCGTGCCGGATGGTCCTGTGTGCGTCGCCTGGATTCCTTGCGAAGCACGGACCACTGCTGACGCCGGCCGACCTTGCCGGACTACCCATGCTTGCGTTCAGCGAGGCCGTATCGCCCGCGGACTGGACGGTGCGCGACGCGAGCGGGAAGAGCCATCGCATCGCGGGCAAGACGCGTCTCGCCGCGGACAACGTCCAGATGCTTTCCGCCGCGGCGGTCGCGGGCGCGGGGGTGGTCTTCGGGCCGAGCTTCATTCTTGGGCCGGCGATGCAGGGCGGCGAACTGGTACAGGTGCTGCCAGGCTATTCCGCGGAAAGCCTCGACATCAGCATCGTATACGCCACCCGTGCCCACCTTCCGAGCACGGTGCGGGCGTTCGTCGACTACCTGGTCGAGCAGCTGCGTGAGCCTTTCGATTGGGATCGGGGCATGGATCACTGATGAGGTCCGAGAAGACCCGCTAGGCCGCGATCTTCCGCACCGCTAGAATGGCCGAATCCATCCCCCCGGCCGCACCATGCCTCTCCATTTCTCCTGCACCATGTGCGGCCGCTGCTGTCATGGCCTGCGCCTTCCGTTGAGCCTGGATGAAGCGCGGCGGTGGCTCGATGATGGCGGCGAGGTCGAAGTTTTTTGCGAGGCCGTGCCATGGCCCGAAGAACCCGCCGCCGATAACGGTCCGGCGTGGCACAAGCGCAAGCGTTCTTTCCTGGCACGTAGCGGCCAGCTCCCGGTTCGCGTGGTCGTGACCCTGGTGGCGAGTTTCGATGGCGCCTGCCCGAACCTGCGCGCCGACATGGGTTGCGGAATCTACGAGCGCCGGCCGACAGCGTGCCGCGTGTACCCGGCCGAGGTGAACCCGTTCATCGATGTGGATCCGGCGCTGAAGCTTTGCCCGCCCGAGGCCTGGCAGACGCCCGAGGTGCTGCAGGCCGATGACGGCACCTGGGCCGATCCGGTGGTCGCCGCGGCAGTCGTCCGGCGCCGTGAGGATGACTATGTGGAAGCCGATGCGAAGCACGAGCTGTGCAACCTCCTAGGCATCCATGAGGCCGGGTTGGCCAACGAAGGCATGCTGGCCCACACGCCAGGCCGCGAACGCATGCGCGAGGTTTTGCAAGCCATGGCGGTTCCGTCCAAATCCGCTGCGCCGGAAGCGGACTGGATCCTGGTGTCGCACCGGTTGCGCACGATGTGGCTGCTCGAATCGGCAGGCGCACGTGGCCTCCAGGCCGCGGATCTCGAAGGCGCCGGCCGGCGTTTCGTCAGCTTCGTCGGCGACGAATAGCCGCATCGCACTTGCCACCCGACGTGGCCGTGGTGGATCCTTTCGCCTGACGCTATGAAGGGGTGAAACCGTGGCAACTGTTGTTCCCCAGCCGGTGGTGGCCACGCTGTCACGCTCGGCCATGTTCCTCGTGCTCACGGTGAACCCGGGATCGGTAGCGGCGGAAGCCGTGCGTGGCATGTGTGGTGACCTTGCCGGCCTGCTGCGCGCCGTCGGCTTCCGCGATCTCGATGGGCAGCTTTCGTGCGTGATGGGCTTTGGTTCCACCGTGTGGGACCGCCTGTTCTCCGGCCCGCGCCCGGCGAACCTGCATCCGTTCAAGGAGATCAACGGCGTGCATCGCGCGCCTTCCACGCCAGGCGATGTCCTGCTGCATATCCGCGCGAAGCGCATGGACCTCTGCTTCGAACTCGCGACGCAGATCCTTGCCCGCCTGGACGGCGCGGTCGAGGTCGTCGACGAAACGCACGGCTTCAAGTACTTCGATGATCGCGACCTGATCGGTTTCGTCGACGGCACCGAGAACCCCACCGGCTTCGAAGCGATCGAGGCTGCCGTGATCGCCGACGAGGATCCCACGTTCACCGGCGGCAGCTACGTCATCGTCCAGAAGTACCTGCACGACCTGAAGCGCTGGAACGAGGTGCCGGTGGAGGCGCAGGAGAAGATCATCGGCCGGCACAAGCTGTCCGATATCGAGCTCGACGACGCGGCCAAGCCTTCGTATGCGCACAACGTCCTCACCAGCATCGAGGAGGACGGCCAGGAGCTGGACATCGTCCGTGACAACATGCCGTTCGGCGATGTCGGCAAGGGTGAGTTCGGTACGTATTTCATCGGTTATGCGCGCTCACCGGCGCGCACCGAGAAGATGCTCGAAAACATGTTCGTCGGCCTGCCGCCCGGTAACTACGATCGCCTGCTCGATTTCAGCATCGCGAAGACGGGCTGCCTGTTCTTCGTGCCGGCCGCCAGCTTCCTCAGTGATATCCCCGATGCGCCGGGTGCCACCGGCGCGCGTATCGATTCCGACTCCGATGCGTCGGCGCCAGCCGGTGACGGCTCGCTGGGCATCGGCTCGCTCAAGATGGAGAAGCAACATGGGTAACCTGTTCCGTGAACTCGCGCCCGTCAGCGGCGGCGCGTGGAAGCAGATTGAAGACGAAGCCACGCGCACCCTGAAGGAGCACATGGCGGCCAGGCGCCTTGTGGACGTAGTAGGCCCGCGTGGCTACGACCTCGGCGGCGTGGCGACCGGCCACGTCCGCGAGATCGCCGCGCCGGATCAGGGCGTTCGCGCATTGCAGCGGCAGATGGCGCCGCTGGTCGAGCTACGCGTCCCCTTCGTGCTCTCGCGTGAAGAGCTCGACGGCGTCGCGCGCGGCTCGAACGACCCCGACCTGCAGCCGCTGAAGGACGCCGCGCGCAAGCTGGCCTTCGCCGAGGACCGTGCGGTCATCGACGGCTATGGCGATGCCGGCATCACGGGCATCCGCCAGGCGAGCGACAACAAGAAGGTCGCGCTGCCGGCGGATATCGCCGCGTATCCGCGCGCGGTGGCCAAGGCATTGAGCGAGCTCCGCCTCGCGGGTGTGAACGGGCCGTACCGCCTGGCCCTGGGTGCAAAGGCCTATGCCGCCGTGAACGGGGCGACCGACGAGGGTTACCCGGTCTACCGTGAGCTGCACGGGATGCTGAACGGCGGCATCGTCTGGGCACCGGCCATCGAGGGCGGGCTGCTTGTTTCGACCCGTGGCGGCGATTACGAGCTGCACCTTGGCCAGGATGTATCGATCGGTTATGACTCGCATGACGCCACCTCGGTGACGCTGTACCTGCAGGAGAGCTTTACGTTCCTGTCGCTGACGGCGGAAGCGTCGGTTGATCTTGTCGCTGGGTGATCGGGCTCAGCTGGGCGTTTAACCGCTCATGCGCGATAGAGGCACTTGTTGGCCCCTATCGCGCGCAAGCGCGCTCCCACAAGGCTTAGGCGGGCCTGATGCGGTACCAGATCGCGTACAGCGCCGGTAGGAACAACAGCGTCAGCACGGTACCGCCGATGGTGCCGCCGATCAGCGTGAAGGCCAGCGAGCCCCAGAAAACCGAGAAGGTCAGGGGAATAAACGCGAGTACGGCGGCGAGCGCGGTGAGGATGACCGGGCGCGAACGTTGCACCGTCGCTTCCACCACCGCATGGTAGGGATCGAGGCCTTCGCGCTGGTTCGTATGGATCTGGCCGATCAGGATCAGCGTGTTGCGCATGATGATGCCGGCCAGGCCGATCAGGCCCAGGATGGCGTTGAAGCCGAACGGCTGGTGGAACAGCAGCAGCGTCGGCACCACGCCCACCAGGGCCAGTGGCGCGGTGGCCAGGATCATCAGCATGCCCGAGATCGAGCGCACCTCGAACACGATCACGATCATCATCAGCAGGATCATCAGCGGGAACACGGCGGCGAGCGCCTTGTTCGCCTTGCCCGCTTCCTCGAGCGCACCGGCGGTATCGATCGCATAGCCCGGCGCGAGTGAAGCCACCAGCGGCTTGAGCTGCGTGATGAGCTGCATGGAAATGTCCGGCGGCTGCAGGCGTTCATCGATGTCGCCGCGCACGGTGATCGTCGTAACCCGGTCGCGCCGGCGCAGGATCGGATCCTCCATGCGTGTCTCGGCGTGGCCGAGCTGGTCGAGCGGCACGCGCTGGCCAGCACTACCCACGAGCGAGAACGCCCCGAGCCGCGCCGGATCCAGCCGGGTCGGGCCTGCGCTGCGGGCGACCACATCGACCGAGCGGATGTCTTCGCGCACGCTGGTGACGGTGATACCCGTGAGGAGGAACTGCATCTGCTGGGCGGCGTCGTGGGTACTCAGGCCGACGGCCTGGAGCCGGTCCTGGTCGAGCACGAAATGTACCGTGGGCACGCGCTCGTCCCAGTCCGAATTCACCGTGCGCATGGCAGGGTTCTTCTGCATCACTTCACGGACCTGCGCGGCGATGGCACGGACCTTGTCTTCGTCGGGACCGGAGACACGAAACGCGACGGGGAAGGGCGAGGGCGGCCCGAACACGATCTGCGTGGCGCGCACGCGTGCCTCGGGCGCAAGGCCATCCTGCACAGCCTGGCGCACGCGCAGCTTCAGCGCTTCGCGGGCTTTCTCATCCTGGGTCAGCACCACGATCTTGGCGAACGACGGGTCGGGCAGTTCCGGGGCCATGCCCAGGAAGAAGCGCGGTGCCCCCTGGCCGATGTACGTGGTGACGATGGCGGACTCGGGTTGCTTGCGCAGCCAGTCCTCCACCTTCGTCGCCGCCCGTTGGGTCGCATCGAGGGCCGTGCCTTCCGGCATCTGCACCTCCACGAGGACCTCGGGGCGATCGGAAATCGGAAAGAACTGCTGGCGAACGAAGCCCATGCCGAACACCGCGACGGCGAACAGGCCGACGACGCCGAGCGCCACGATGACCTTGCGCCGTACGACGAATGCGATGAGCCGGCGGAACGCCTGGTAACGCGGCGTGCCGTAGATGGCGGCGTGGCCGCCTGGCACGGGAGCGATCTTCGGCAGCATCTTCACGCCGAGGTACGGGGTGAAGATGACGGCGACGAACCACGAGGTGAGCAGCGAGAACATCACTACCCAGAAGATGTTGCCCGCGTACTCGCCCGCGGTGGATTGGGCGAAGCCGACCGGCATGAGGCCGATGGCGGTGACCAGGGTGCCCGCGAGCATGGGTGCCGCGGTGTGGCTCCAGGAATAGGTGGCCGCCGCGACGCGATCCTTGCCTTCCTCCATTTTCACGACGATGGTCTCGATGACGATGATCGCGTCATCGACCAGCAAGCCCAGTGAGAGGATGAGTGCGCCCAGCGTGATGCGGTCGAAATCGCGCCCCGTGACCAGCATGATGATGAAGACGCCGGCCAGCGTGAGCGGGACGGCCGCTGCGACCACCAAGCCGACGCGGAAGCCGAGGCTGATGAGGCTGACCGCGATCACCACGGCGAGGGCGACGAAGAACTTCAGCATGAACTCGTCATAGGCCTCGGCGATGTTCACCGCCTGGTCGGTCACCTTGGTGAAGGACAGGCCGAGCGGCAGGTCGCGCGAGATGGTCGCGGCCTCCTTTTCCAGCGCCTTGCCGAGTTCGAGGCCGTTGTAACGCTCGCGCATCACGACGCCGAGGATCAGCGAGGGTTCGCCGCCGTTGCGGACGAGGAAGGTGGCGGGATCTTCATAACCACGACGCACCGTGGCGATGTCGGCGAGGCGCACGGTCTTGCCGTTCGCGATCACCGGGGTCTGCTCGATGGTCTTCAGGTCATCGAATGCGCCATCGAGCCGGATCAGCACCTGCGGGCCGGCCGTATCGATCGAGCCCGCGGCGGTCAGCACGTTCTGCTTGTTCAATGCATCGAAGATCGCGGTGGGGGCGATGCCGAGCGTGGCCAGGCGTTCGTGGGAGAACTCGACGAAGATCTTCTCCGGGCGCTCGCCGATGATGTTGACCTTCTTCACGCCCGGGACGTGGAGCAGCTGCTGGCGAAGCGTTTCGGCCTCGCGCACGAGCAGGCGCTGCGGTTCACCGCGTGCCTTCAGCGCGTACAAGGCGAAGGTGACGTCCGCATACTCGTCATTGATCAGCGGCCCGATGACGCCCTGCGGAAGCTTCGCCGCTTCGTCGCCGAGCTTCTTGCGTGCCTGGTAGAACTCTTCCTGCACTTCGCCCGGTGGCGTGTCGTCGCGTAGCGTCAGCGTCGTCCAGGCCACGCCAGGACGGGTGAAGGTCTCGCTGCGGTCGTACCACTTCAGCTCCTGCAAGCGCTTCTCCAGCGGCTCCGCGACCTGGTCCTGCATTTCCTTCGCCGTGGCGCCGGGCCACGCCGTCACGATGGTGAGGACCTTGACCGTGAACGCCGGATCCTCGGCGCGGCCCAGGTGCACGAAGGCGAACAGCCCCGCGACGGAGACGGCGATGATGAGGAAGAGGGTGACGGCGCGCTCGCGCACGGCAAGCGCTGAGAGGTTGAAGCCGCTCATGGCTGGATCCCCGCGACCTGTGCGGTACGCACCTGCTCCCCGTCATGCAGTTGATGCGCGCCGAGCGCGACAAAGCGCTCGCCCGCGTGGAGGCCGGCGGTGACGGCGACAGTCTCCTCGCCGACGGTGCCGAGCGTCACGGCGCGCCACGTCACGGTGGATCCCTTGTCCTGTACGACCCATACGCCCGGGCCCTCGCCGCGATCGAAGATCGCCGCGAGCGGCACCGTCGCGGGCGCTGCGTGGAGCGATGCGAGGTGGATGACCACCGTGGCGCCCAGCGGTGCGTCCGCGGCCGTGCCATCGAGCACGTAGCGGGCTTCGAAGGTGCGTGTGAGCGCATCCGCCGCATCCGAGAGCAGGCGCAGGTGGGCGCTCGTGGCCGCGCCATCGGCGCCGTAGAGCGTGGCGCGCGCGGTGGAGCCGATGGCGGGGCGCAGGGTTTCCGGCAGGGACACCAGCGCCTCGCGCGGGCCTGCGTGGGCAAGGCGGATGACCACCTGGCCGGCGGTGACCACCTGGCCTGGCTCGGCGAGCGTTTCGACCACGGTGCCGTCGGCGTCTGCGAGGAGGACGGAGTAACCGGCTTCGTTCGCGCTGACGGCTGCCTGGGCCTGCGCGGCACGCAAGCGCGCCGCGGCGGCGTCGGCGGCGGCCTTCGCCTGGTCATAGGCCGATGCCGATACGGCGCCACGACCGACCAGGCCGCGGAAGCGCTTTTCGTCCGCTTCAGTCTGGATCGCTTGCGCCCGCGCGGCTTCGAGCTGGCTGGCGGAGGCGCTGTCGGCCAGCGCAAGGTCGGTGCGGTCGATCCGCAGGAGCGGCTGGCCCTTCCGTACGGTCTGGCCCGCGTCGACGAGCCGCTCGACGATCTTGCCGGGGACGCGGAAGCCCAGGTTGCTTTGCACGCGCGCCGAGACAACGCCCGTGAACGCCGATTCGCCGGTTTGCGTGGCTTCGAGCGTCGCGG
The DNA here is from genome assembly GCF_055584245.1 of Luteibacter sp. NPDC104163. Lineage (NCBI taxonomy): Bacteria > Pseudomonadati > Pseudomonadota > Gammaproteobacteria > Lysobacterales > Rhodanobacteraceae > Luteibacter > Luteibacter sp. NPDC104163. The sequence goes on along the minus strand of NZ_JBVJMK010000007.1, from coordinate 39,703 downwards.
TACGGACCAGCGGGGCCACGAGGCGGGGATCCGCCTCGGTGCGGGAACAGGCCGAGAGAGCGACGGCGAGCGCCGCGCTGGCCAACAACGGGAGGGCGAGGGTGAGCGGACGAGCGTGCATGGTGGCTTTCCGGGGCTGGGAAAACCACTGGATAGTGTCGAGTGACCAATTTGGCAAGTGGTCACAAGAGATTTATTTTTCCTAGGGCGCGAGGCTCCGCAGGATCAGGCTGGTCACGGCTGGGAGCCCGGCGTCGACCAGGTCCAGGTTGTGCTGCAGCAGGACCGGGTCGGCGAGCGGTAGCGCGGAAATCCAGATGCCACCGATCACCTCATCCAGCGGGGTCTTCCGCTCGAACGCGCCGCTTTCGCGGCCCGCCTGGATGATTTCCGTAAGCAGAGCAGATATTTGCGCGATATGGCTCTCGGAGCTTGTCCATCCTTCGGCGCGCGAATGGGCGACGATGTCGTAGAGCTGCCGGTCGTTGAAGAACTGGGCCAGCGACTGCTCCACGGCCGTCCGCAGCAGCGCGCGGACCTGTTCATGCGGCGTGGCGGCGGCGTCGACGGCGGCCTGGATCGCGGTGAACTGCGCGAGCAGGGTTTTGCTGCAGATAGCTTCGCCAATTGCCTGTTTTGAGTCGAAAAACTTGTACAGGTACGCCTTCGAGAAGCCGATGGCCTTCGCCAGGTCGGACATGGTCGTCTTGGCATAGCCGTAGCGGCTGAAATGGGCGTCGGCGGCCTCGATGATCTGATCGCGTACGCCGGGCGCCGGGGTGTCGACGGAGTTAACGGAGTTCATGGCCAGACCTATACAGGAGCCCGGGCCGATGGGCAATGAATGACCATTTCGGAAATGGGTCACGGCCCGGACCGATTCAAGACATGCCCGAGGGACGTTCGTCGCGTCCAAGGCAGCCGGGGGCCGCCGGCACTAAGCTTGGCCCATGACCGACAACCCATCCCTTGATACCGCGGCCACGTCGGTCCCCTGTACGGAGAGCCAGCGGCGCTGGACCCTCGTCGCTGCCATCCTCGGCTCCGGGATGGCGTTCGTCGACGGAACGATCGTCAACGTGGCGCTGCCGGCGATCCAGCAGGCCATGCACGCGACGACCGCGGACGCGCAGTGGGTGATGGAGTCTTACGCGTTGCTGGTCTCCGCCTTGCTGCTCGTCGGCGGCGTGCTCGGCGATCGCTTCGGCCGCCGCCGGGTGTTTGCCATCGGTGCGGTCGTGTTCACGCTCGCCTCGCTCGTGTGCGCGATGTCGCCGGACGTCAACGCGCTGATCATCGCGCGCGGCGCGCAGGGCCTGGGCGCCGCGCTGCTGGTGCCGGGGAGCCTCTCCCTGATCACCTCGGCGTACCCGAAAGAGCGGCGCGGTCGCGCGATCGGCACGTGGTCGGCGTTCAGCGGTGTCACTGCCGCACTTGGCCCGGTCCTCGGCGGTTTTCTCGTCGAACATTTCTCCTGGCACTGGGCCTTCCTGATCAATCTCCCGCTGGGCATCGCGCTCGTGGCCATCTGCCAGTGGCGCGTGCCGGAAAGTCGCGGTGCCGGTGCCGGGCGCATCGATGCCTGGGGTGCGCTGCTTGCCACGGTGGGGCTCGCCGGGGTCGTGTATGCGCTGATCGAGGCACCATTGCTGGGCTGGATGGCACCTGCTGTTTTGGTCGCGGGCGTGGTCGGCATCGTGGCGCTGGTCGCGTTCCTTATCGTCGAGCAGCGCGTCGCCTCACCGATGCTTCCTCTGGCGCACTTTCGCGATCGCAACTTCGCCGGGGCGAACCTGCTGACGCTGCTGCTCTATGCCTCGCTCGGCGGCAGCATGTTCTTCGTGCCGCTGAACCTGATCCAGGTGCAGGGCTACGGCGCCACGGCGGCGGGCGCCTCGCTGTTGCCGTTTATCGTGATCATGTTCGTGCTCTCGCGCTTCGCCGGCCGCCTGGTGGATGTCGTCGGCGCGCGCCTGCCGCTGGTCGTCGGCCCCAGCATCGCCGCCGTGGGCTTCGCGCTCTACGTGTTGCCAGGCGTCGGCGGCTCGTACTGGACGACCTTTTTCCCGCCCTCGGTGATGCTCGGCCTGGGCATGAGCATCACCATCGCGCCGCTCACCACCACGGTGATGAACGCCCTCGATCCCTCGCTCGCCGGTACCGCCTCGGGCGTGAACAACGCCGTCTCCCGGGTGGCCGGCCTGATCGCGATCGCCGTCTTCGGCGTGCTGCTTACCCACGGTTTCGACGTGGCGCTGCGGCACAACCTGGCGGCGATGCACCTGTCTCGCGAGGCCGTCGAGACGATCATGGCCCAGCGCGCCAGGCTCGCCGGCATCGAGCTGCCGCCGGGCGCCGAGGCGGCGAGGCGAACGGTCAACTACGCGTTCGTCGCCGGCTTCCGCCAGGTGATGTGGCTTTCGACGGCGCTCGCTGCGCTCTCGGCGCTCGTCGCGGCGGTCATGATCCGCGACAAGCGCACACCAGCCAGCCGGGCGCCTCAGAAGTCGTAGCTCGCCCCCAGCCGGACGTAACGCGGGAGCTGGCGGACCTGTGCCTGGCCATACTGCGGATCGGCGACGCCGGGGTCGGTCTGCGAATACGGGTAGATGTTGAGCGGGCGCTGCTCATTCGCCACGTTGAACACGCTCGCGGTGAAGGCGAGCTTCCCGTCGGCGAAGCCCGGCCGGTACGTGGTGCCGATATCGAGCTGGCGGACCCACGGCAGGCGGCCGTGCGAGCCCGGCGGCGACGGCTTGCCATCGCAGTAACGGTACGAGTTGCCATAGCCCGATGGATCGGTGAAGTCAGGGCCGTAGAAGCCGAGGCAGGTCTTCGGGGCGCCGGAGACGAGGCTCAGGTTGGCCGACACCAGCCATTCCGGCGTGAGCTGGTAGTAGCCATAGAGCTTGAGTTGGTGGCGGTGGTCGTTGTTCGTCGGGCCGTTGGTGTTTTCCATGAGGTAGCTGTTGTCCCAGTCCTCGCTGGTCGACGCCGCGGTCTGCTGCAGGTCCGAGCGAAGCTGCCCCTCGGTGTTGCCATAGCTGCGCGAGAAAACGTAGTCGAGCTTGGCGTACCACGTGCCATCGAACGGGTGCTCGAGGAACCCTTCCAGCGCGTAGTAGCGGCGCTTCAGGCCCTGGAAGCCGAGTTCCTTGTTGCTGAGCGGCACGTTCACGACGTTGCCGTTCACATCGATCAGGTTGAACGTGTTCGCCCGGCCTGGATTGAACAGGTAGCAACTGTTGGTCGAGGTCACGTCGTAGCCGAGCGAAGCGGCCTTCGCCGTGATGCGGTCGACATCGCAGTAGTCATCGATGGCGCTGCGCAGGATGCGTTGCGTGGCCTTGGCGCCATATACCCAGTTGGCGCCCGCGGTCTTCTGGAAACCGAGGATGAATTCGTCCTGGTATTCGGACTTCAGGTTCTTCGCCGTCACCGTGCGCGCATCAGGCAGTACGCCGTAGTAGTTGTTTGACGAGACCGGCGCCGAGAAGGCGGTGAGGCCGGTCGGCAGGCCCTGGCCGTCGATGCCGCCATACGTGAAGTACTGCGACGTGCTGAGCGAGGCGCCGGCGGCGTTGAGGCCCGGATTGAGCGGCAGGCCCAGGTAGTAGCGTCCCGCGTTGCCGTAGACCTTGAAGCTGGCATCGCCATTCACGTCCCAGCTGAAGCCGAGGCGCGGTGCCCACTGCGGACGATGCTGGCTGACGTACGAGTCGCCATCGCGGTTGAAGTTCTCGAACTGGTCGTTGCGCAGACCCAGCGACAGCAGCCACTGGTCGCTGACCTGCCACTTGTCCTCGACGTACTGCGCGCGCTGGGTGGCACGGACGCTGGCGAGCGAGCTCACGACGTGGCGCACCACGTAATAACCCTGCTGGCCGTTGGGGATGCCACCCGTCGCGGGCACGCCCAGGCCGGTCGAGATCGGCACGTTGGGATCGGCCTTGCCGTAGCTCCAGTAGTAACCATCGGCCGAGGCGGTCGAGCCCTGGTCGATCGCCCGGGTGACCTGGTTGTCGATACCGGCGCTCAGCGTGTGGTCGCCGAGCACGTACGTGATATCGAGGCGCGTGTTATTGCTGCGCGTGCTGCGACCGGGATTGATGACCGTCTGGACGGTCTGGTTGTTGCCGATCGGGCTGCCACCGTTGAGCGCGGGGTTCTGGTTGATCAGGCCATCCGCATAGGTCAGGGTGCCGTCGTACGCGCCGGGCTGGTCGTACTGGTCGAGCTTCATCTTGCCGTAGAGGGCGGACACGGTGAGGTTGTCGGTGATGTAGCCGGTGTACTTGGCCGTCCACACGTCGCCACCGGTCTTGATGTCGTCGGCGCTGCCGATGCGCTCGCCGCGCTGCAGGGCGTTGTAGTCGTAGTCGTAGACCGTGCCCTGGGTTTCGCGCTTGCTCGAGGCGCCGGTGAGTTCAAGGATGTGGTTGTCGGTGATGTTCCAGTCGACCTTGCCGTACCAGCGCGGCGAGTCGTAGCGGTAGTGCACGTCGGGGCTCACGTTATCGACGGCGTTGTGCGTATCGGCCTGCTCGCGCTCGAACTCCCCGGCGAGGAAGAAGAACAGCTTGTCCTTGATCAGCGGGCCGCCCACATAGCTGCTGACGGTCGTCACCCAGTCGCGGTTCTCGCGGTTGGGCTTGTACAGCGAGCCGGCCACGGGCGAGGAGGGCAGGCCGTTGGTGTAGAACGTGTTGACCGAATCGGCGCGGGCGAACGCGGGCTCCCACAGGATCTGCGCGCCGTAATGCCATTCGTTGGTGCCGCGCTTGCCGACCTGGTTGATCACGCCACCATCGGAGCGGCCGTACTGCGCGCTGTAGCCGCCGGTATAGACCTCCTGCTGGTCGATGGCGCCATAGGGCAGGGAGATGCCGCCCATCCCGCGCTGGGGATCCGTGACGTTGTAGCCGTTGATGTAGTAGGCGTTCTCGCTGGCGGCGGAACCGCCGAAGCTGTTGAGGCGCTGGCCCGTCGGGCCGGTATAGCCGCCGCCGTTGCTCACGACGCCTGGCGCGAGACGCGCCACTTCGTCGGCGTTGCGCGCAAGCGGCAGCTTGGCGAGCTGGTCGGCAGTGATCACGCTGCGGGAGTCCACCGCCGCCACGTCGATGGAGGGCAGCGCGTTCTGCGTGACGGTGACGGACTCGAGGTTCTGCGCGGCCTGCGCGGTGAACGACACATCGACGGAGGCACCGACGCGGAGCGTCACGCCGCTGCGCTTCTGGACTTCGCTACCGGCTTTCCGCAGCGTCACCGTATAGGTGCCTAGCGGGAGCTGGCCTGCGGCGTATCGGCCCTTGTCATCGACGGGGACCTCGCGGCTGAGCCCCGAATCGCCCTGGACCAGGACAGTTTCACCTGCATCTATCGGGGCCTGGCCGGTGATGGAGCCGGTTGTGGACTGCGCGTAGGCCTCAGCGGCGCCAAGCAGGGCGACCACCGCGACGAACAGGCGGCGACGGGCGGAAACAACGGCATTCGGCTTCAAAACAGCTTCCCCTTGGTATCCAGGATGAGATGCGCGGGCACCGTTCATGTTGCGGTGCGGCAGGCGTGTCCAAGGAATATCGAATAGACGTCTATATGTCTAGACGTACATACGTGAAGCAGCCGTCACGAGGGAAACATTGCGTTTCCCGTGGTGAACGCTGAAGCGGGAAAAGGGGTTCCCATAGGCCGGCAATCGGCCTATGGTGGGGAGTTGTCCCGGGATTCCTTACAGGCCGCGGCGAGCGTTGCGCTCGCGGGCTTCGGACTCATCGATCGTGTAAATGGTCTCCGGCACCGCCTCCAGGCGCGCGCGCGGGATCGGCTCGTCGCTTTCGTCGGAGCGGCCATAGCTGCCTTCCTCGATCTTTTCGAGCGCGCGGTCGATCGCGGCCAGGCGGCCCTCGCTATGGGCAAGCACGGCTTCGTCGTTTTCCTGCTGGGCGAAGCGTTCGCCGTCGTCGCCTTCATCCTGGGGCTCGCCGCCCGCGGCGGCCTGCCAGGCCTGCTCGTCGCGGCCCGCGGCATTGCCGACCGAGATCAGCTGGCGGCGGAGCTCGATGAGACGCTCCTTCTGGCGGGCGATGAAGGCGGAATCGAGGTCGTGGGACATGGGTCTCTCCGTGAATGGTGCGTGTGGGAAAGCGCGTGGTTTAGCAGGCGCCGCCGGCGTAGGATTGTCAAATCGCATCCAGCCGACCGCCCGGACGGTACGCCATGCTGCGTGAGCCCCATATCCATTGCCCGCTTTGTGGCTGGGAACCGAAGGCCGATTCCCGCTGGATCTGCGCGCCCGGCGAACCCGGTTCGGGCTGCATGACCCGCTGGAACGTGTTCTGGACCGGTGGCTGCTGTCCCGGATGCGGGCACCTGTGGGCCGTGACGTCCTGTTACGCATGCAACAAGGCCACGCCGCTGAAGGACTGGTACCACTACCCCAGCGATGCCGAGAGCGCGATCGAACTGGCGCGCGAGGCCGAGGCGGATCCGTTGTAACGCCACACCGGTGGGAGAGTACCTGTGGGAGCGCGCTTGCGCGCGATTTGGGGTGCCGCGAGCACCCATCGCGTGCAAGCACGCTCCCACAGCACGCTCCCACAGCGCGCTCCCACAACGGTCGGGCGGTTACTTCAGTAGCGCCAGGGCCAGGTATGCGGCGGCGATGCCGAAAGCCACTACGGCGAGGGCGAGCGCAACCAGTAGCCGCAACGGAAGCGAGCGGCCCAGCATCGCGAGCGACGGCAGGCTCACCGGCGGCAGCGTCATCAACAGCGCCGCCGCGGGGCCCACGCCCATGCCGAGTGCAAGCATGGCCTGCACGATCGGGACTTCCCCCGCCGTCGGAATAACGAAAAGCATGCCCGCGATGGCGAGGCCGGCGATCCAGTACCAGCTGTTGTCGATGTCCGCGCCGATATGCGGGAACAGCCAGGCGCGTGCCGCGCCCAGCGCAAGGACGATGACGATGTATTCCGGGATCAGTCGCACCGTCATGCGCAGGAACAGGGTGGCCCAGCGTCGCGCGATGTCTCCGGGCGAGCGGGCTTCTTCCTCCGGGAGCGCGTCGAGCGGGACCACCATGGCCGGTCCCGCGATGCGGTTGGCCAGCCAGCCGAGCCCGAACACCATGGGAATGGCCAGCGCCAGCCGGAAGCCGGCCCACTGCCACCCCAGTACGAAGCCGGTGAAGATGAGGGTGGCCGGATTCAGCAGGGTATTGCTGAGCCAGAATGCCACCGAAGCACCGGGTGCGGCCTGGCGCTGGCGCAGTCCTGCGACGACGGGCGCGGCGCAGCAGGTGCACATCATCCCGGGTACGCCGAGCAGGCCGCCGGCCAGGGTGCTACCGAAACCGCCGCTGCCTAGCATGCGCTGGATGGCACGGGTGGGAAGCAGCGCCTGGATGCCCGAGCCGAGCAGCAGGCCGAGCAGCATGGCCTTCCAGATGGCCTTGCCGTAAGCCATCGCATAGTCGAAGGCCGCGCTCCACGAGGGTGCGGGCGGTGCTGCCGCATCACCCATCAGGATGGAATGCCCGATGGAATGTTTCGCCGCAGCCTCATAGGCACGGCCGTAGTACGGGTACCACTTCACGTAAAACAGCCCGGCGACAACGATGAGGGCGAAGATCGCCCAGCGCATGCCGTTGCTTCGATGCGAGACTGCATTCATGGCTTTCCCCGGTAACCAGAGCATCGTTATGCTGCACCTATCGCGCGCCTCGCGCTACCGCGCTTTTGTATGGATGTGCCCATGAATGCCATGCGTTTGACTGAACTCGCCCACGGCGGCGGTTGTGGCTGCAAGCTGGCTCCCGCCGTCTTGCAGGAACTGCTCGCCGGAAAGGCGGCCAGCATGCCGTTCGCGCAGTTGCTCGTCGGCAATGAATCGAGCGATGACGCGGCGGTATGGCAGGTCGATGAGCGCACCTGCGTGATCGCAACCACCGACTTCTTCATGCCGGTGGTGGATGACCCCTACGAGTTCGGCAGGATCGCGGCGGCCAACGCGCTATCGGACGTGTACGCAATGGGTGGCAAGCCGATCATGGCGCTGGCGATCCTTGGCATGCCCCTCGGCAAGCTGCCCGTGGATACCGTGCGCGCCATCCTTGCCGGTGGCGAATCGATCTGCGCGGACGCAGGCATTCCCGTGGCGGGCGGGCATTCGATCGATTCGGCGGAGCCGATTTACGGCCTTGCCGCGATCGGCCTGTGCAAGCCGGAGGAGGTGCGCAGGAATTCGGGCGCACGAGTGGGCGATGTGCTGATCCTCACCAAGGGCATCGGTGTCGGGATCTATTCGGCGGCGTTCAAGAAGGAAGCGTTATCACCCGAGGCATATAGCGAAATGATCGCCTCGACCACGCTGCTCAACCGCATCGGGCATGAGCTGGCCCAGGACAGCGACGTGCACGCGATCACGGATGTCACCGGCTTCGGTTTGCTCGGCCATGGCATGGAGATGGCCCGCGGTAGCGGCGTGCGGCTGCGCATCGATCAAGCACGCGTCCCGTTCCTTGCCGATGCCGAGGCGTTGATCCAGGCGGGCTATGTCACGGGGGCGTCGAAGCGGAACTGGGCCAGTTACGGCGAGGGTGTGGCCTTGCCCGATGCGTTCCCGGAGTGGCGGCGTGACCTGCTTACCGATCCGCAGACGTCAGGCGGCCTGTTGGTCGCGTGCGCGCCGGAGCGGGCGGAGGCAATCCGCGCGATGATCGAGGCGGCGGGGTATGCGTGGGCTAGCATCGTGGGTGAGGTGGTTGGGGGTGAGGCGGGGGTTGTTGTGGCTTGATGCATGGCTATCGCGCGCAAGCGCGGCCCGACAAGAGCGCGGGCGCGCGGGGTAGCGGGATGGCGGAAGAGCATGGGAGTCGAACCCACCCGAAACAGTCTGGCTGCCTCACCCGGATTTGAAGTCCGGACGCCCCACCGGGGACGATGCTCTTCCATGGATGCGCGTTAGCGCGCGGTTGGTGCGTAGAGGTCGAGGTACTCCGCGCGAATGCTGCGCAGCGTGCCGCGATTGAGCATAACACCCTGCCTGTCGAAGAACTCCAGGATCTGGATCGCTACCTTGCGGCCGTTGTCCAGCCGGTCGCGGAACTGGGCGGCGGTGAAGCGTCCGTCGGGTGCGTGGCTCGCGATGTCGACGGCGATCCGCACCATCTCGTCCACGACATCGCGCAGGAAAAAGTGGTCATGGGCGATCTCGTCGGCGAGGCCGCGTCGCGCGGCGGATTTCATGCGCTGGCGGATCTCCGCTTCCGGCCTGCCAAGCGCGCCGGCGATGTCGCGTACGCGTGGCGGACGGAAGCGTTCTTCGCCTCTGAGCAAGGGCGCGATGCGCTGCCATGCGGCCTCGTCTTCAGGGGTTGCCCTGGGCACGTGGCCCGCCAGCCTGACGAAGGCACCATCACGCACGACGCGTGCCTGCACCTCGGGACGCAGCAACGCCTGCGTGAAAGCAGGGGCGGGCAGGCGTGGCTGCACGGCGCGGCGCAGTGTCTCGCGCGGCATGCCTTGGAGGTCGGGGTGTTCGCCATGGAACGAGGCGAGCCGTTCCACCATGCTGTCGACGGCCCGCTGCCAGTGCGGCGCGCCGAGTGCGATGCGCGTGCCACCCCCCTCGAGGACCACGGGTGCGAGGTCATCCACCAGGAACTGCAACGCCCCAGCGGATAGCGCGCGATCCCGCGCGAACGCAAGGAGGTCGCGTGCGTGCGGCGGCGCATCCAGAAGGGCGCGGAGGCTGTCACGCGACGCTGCCTCCGCCCATGCGTTGCGTTCGGCGACGCGCGCCGGCGTTCGCCGCTGGCGGCCAGGCGCACGCAGGTCGATGAAGAAGCCGCCGCCTATCGTCCGTTGGGCCGTGGTGTCGCGTAGGACGAAGCGGTCCAGGGACGCGGCGGCGATCGGGCGATCCAGCACGAGCTGGACGTCCATGCTTTCGCCAGGGCGCATCGCGTCGCCCTCGAGCAGCACGATGCGCACGCCGGTTTCGGCGGACGCATGATGCAGACGGGCCGGAAACCATGAGCCGATCGCGCGCGGCTCACCGGGAAGCAGCCGCAGCCGCGCATCGATGCGGTCGGTGGGCGCATGCAGCGCGGGATCCACGATCATGTCGCCGCGATGGATCGCATCCTTCGTGATGCCACTGCCGGCGAGATTCAACGCGACGCGATCGCCCGCGGCACCTTCCTCCGCCTCCTGGTTCTGCGCGTGGACGGAACGCACGCGCGCAACAAGTCCCGAGGGGCTGACCACCACGGCGTCCTTCACCTGGACCGCGCCGGACAGCACCGTGCCGGTGACGACGACACCGATGCCTGGGAGCGTGAAGACCCGATCGACCGCGAGGCGGAAGGGAGCGTCGTCGCGTCGTGCCTGCCGTGTCCATGCTTCCGCGGCGAGTCGCGAGCGTAGCGCATCGATGCCTGCGCCACTGACGACCGAGACCGGGATGATTTCAGCATCCTCGAGCGTTGTGCCGGCGAGCATCTCGCGCACGTCAGCGCTCACCTCGGCCACGCGCAAGGGCGTCGCGACATCGGTCTTGGTCAGGGCGACGACGCCGTGGCGGATACCCAGCAGGTCGAGGATCGCGAGATGCTCGCGCGTCTGCGGCATCACGCCATCATCCGCGGCAATCGCGAGCAGGGCCATGTCGATCCCGCTGGCACCCGCCACCATCGTCCGTACGAATTTCTCGTGGCCGGGCACATCGATGAAACCGAGTGTCGGGCCATCGGGCAACGGCAGGTAGGCGAAGCCAAGGTCGATGGTGATCCCGCGCGCCTTTTCCTCCTTGAGCCGGTCACCCGCGACGCCGGTCAGTGCCCTGACCAGCGACGTCTTGCCGTGGTCGATATGGCCCGCCGTGCCGACGATCATGGGTGCTGGGCGAGGTTCGCCAGGAAGCCAGCCTCGTCGGCCTCGTCCAGGCAGCGCAGGTCCAGCTGCAGCGCACCCTCGGTAATGCGGCCGATGATCGGGCGTGGCACCGCGCGCCAGGTATCGGCAAGCGCGTCGAGCGCGCGCTGGCTGCCGGCCGACCGGATCAACAACGCGGCACTGGGCAGCGTATCGAGCGGCAGCGCGCCGGAGCCCACCTGGCTCGCGCAGTCGCCGACCTCCACCTGGAACGCGTCGCCAAGGCGGCTGGCGACGTCGGGACGCAAGCGTTCCGCCTGTGCGCGGATGGTCTCGTGCGTGCGCGCGAGGTAACGCAGCGTGGGCAGCCGTTCCACCAGGCGGTCGGGATCGCGGTAGAGGTGCAGGGTCGCCTCGATGGCTGCGAGCCGGACCTTGTCGACGCGTAGCGCGCGCTTCAGCGGGTTGCGATTGATGGCCGCGATCAGCTCGGTGCTGCCGACGATGAAACCCGCCTGCGGGCCGCCCAGCAGTTTGTCCCCGGAGAAGGTCACCAGCCGCGCGCCTTCGGCAACCGCGTCGCGCACGGTCGCTTCGCGCGCCAGGCCGTAAGCGGAAAGGTCGACAAGACTGCCGGAGCCGAGGTCGTTCAGCAGCGGCACGCCTGCCGTATCGGCGATATGCGCCAGCTCGCGTGCCGGCACCTCCGCGGTGAAGCCCTGGATCCGGTAGTTCGAGGTGTGCACCTTCAGGATAAGGCCGGTGTGCTCGTCGATCGCGGCACGGTAGTCGGCGGCGTGCGTGCGGTTCGTGGTGCCGACCTCGACCATGTGGGCGCCGGCACGGGCCATGATGTCCGGCATGCGGAAAGCGCCGCCGATTTCGATGAGCTCGCCACGCGAGACGATCGCACCGCGGTTGAGCGCAAAGGTGTTGAGGCACAGCAGGACGGCGGCCGCGTTGTTGTTGACCAGCGTGGCGTCCTCGGCGCCAGTGAGCTCGCGAAGCAGCCCGCGGACGTGGTCGTCGCGTTCGCCGCGGCCGCCTTCCTCAAGGTCGTACTCGAGTGCCACCGGATGGCGCATGGCATCGACCGCCGCCTCCACCGCCGCCTCCGCGAGCAGGGCGCGGCCGAGGTTGGTATGGAGCACGGTGCCGGTGAGGTTGAACAACGGGCGCAGGCCCGGGAGGCGGGCGTCGAGCCGGCGACGCGCTTCATCGACGATGGATGCGATATCGGATGCGGCCGGCGTACCGGCACGGATGCGGTCGCGCGCGGCGTCCAGCGCCAGGCGTACCGCGTCGGTCACTGCGACCCTGCCGTGGGCCTCCAGGAGCGGCACGGCTTCAACCGCGCCCAGCACGGTGGCGACGGCGGGGAGGCGGCGCAGGGCGCCGTGGTCGGCTTCAGCGATATCCATGCCGGGAGCGTAGCCCCATCGCACGGCGGTTTTCTAGTCGATGTCGGCGGCTTCGCCCACCAGCAGGAACGGGTTCGGCGCATGCCGGGAAAAGCCGGCTTCGGCGACAAGGAGATCCAGCCCCAGCGACGCAAGGTCATCAGCGACCGGGTCCGCCTGCATGTCCTGCAACTGGTAAAGGAGCTTGCTGTAGGTCTGGCATTCCCCACAGGTTTCGGCCTTCACCAGGCCGTCGTCGCCCTCGATCGCCTGCACCTGCAGGGTACGGGTTCCCCCACAGGTGATGCACGAGGCACGCACGTGGTTCCACGCGGTGGAGCACAGCGAGCAGTGCAGGAACCGCGTGCCGGGCGTGATGCCGCTGGCGGTGATCATACCGGCCACGCTGGGCGAGCCGCAGCAGGGGCAGAGCGAGCGTTCTTCGAGGAGGCGCAGGTCGGCGACGACCAGCCGCGAGGCGGAGACGGTGAAGTAGATCTGCAGGGCGGCTGCGATGTAGACGGCCGCTGCGGTCTCCGTAGCAGCTACCTTGCCACGAAGGAACTGGTCGGCGAGCCGTTCCAGCGCGGCATCGTCCATGTCACGCAACTGCGCGATCGCCTCGAGCGCCGGCGGAGGCAGTTCGCCGGACTCGACCTCGGCAAGCATCAGGCGCAGGCCTTCCAGCCAGGCGGGATTCCGCGGATGGCCATCGGCGGCCATAGGAGGTAACCGGTTTTCCACGGCGCGTGCGACGACATCGGCGTCCGGTGTGCCGGATGGCGCCAGCGTGGTGGCGACCGCGTGCTGGGCTCGCGAGAGGCCGGCGATAAAGCGGAGCCACGCTTCGAGCGGATGCCCATCGCTAAGCTTTTCCAGCCGCTGGGCAGTCACTGCGAAGCGCCGGGAGCGGTCGGGCAGGGCGATCGGATCAGGCGACTTGACACCCGCGTGCGAGGGTCCGGTCCATTTGGCGTCGGGCGGCAGTTGGGCTTGCTTCACGTATGTTTCCCAGGGACGTCGCCACGGCGACGGTAGCCGATGATCTGTTGGAACCACTTCCGGTGATGGTGCCACGCCCAGCCAGGGGTTACCCAGCCCTGGGTCATGCTGCGCACCGAATGGCGGATCCAGATGCCGGCATAGATGTGCACCACCAGCACGAGGATGGCGGCGAAGGCACACAGGCTGTGAATGAGGATCGCGATGCGCTGGGTTTCGATGGAGGTGGCCTTGCCGAAGTACACCTCCCACACCAGCAGGCCCGTGATGAACAGCACCGGGATCAGCGCGGTCATCGACCAGAACACGGCCTTCTGGCCCGCGTTGTTGCGCTCCACCGGGGGCACCGCCTCATCGTGGTTCAGCGCGACATCCACGATGGACTTCGACCATTCCACATCGCCGCGGTTGAACAGGTTGTGCCGCCAGAACTGGATGAACATGCCGATCCAGCTGATGACCAGCCCGCAGCCGAACCAGGGGTGCGCGGCGCGTGCCCACTGGCCGCCGCCGAACAGGCCGGACATCCAGAACAGGATGGGGTGGAACATCGACAGGCCGGAGATCACCAGCAACAGGAACAGGCCGGCATTGATCCAGTGGTTGACGCGGTTCAACGTGGTGTACCGCGTGATCGCGTTGGCGGGACGGGTCATGGCACCTGTTCCTCCTCGGTTTCACGGATCTCGCGCGCGGCCTCTTCTTCGTCTTCCTTCATCGTGTCGTTGGGGCCCACGGTGATCCAGTGGAAGAAGCCTGCGAGCGCGGCAAGGGCGATGCCGGCGACGGCCAGGGGCTTGTACAGCCCCTTCCAGGCCTGCACGAGGTAGCTGATGTGCGGCTTGTCGGGCAGCCCCGAATAAAGCGAAGGCTTGTCCGCATGGTGCAGCACGTACATCACGTGCGTGCCGCCGACTTCCTGCGGGTCGTAGAGGCCCGCGTTCGCGAAGCCGCGCGATTTCAGGTCGACGATGCGCTCGGCGGCCTGGTGCTGCATGTCCGTCTTGGCGCCGAACATGATTGCGCCGGTCGGGCAGGCCTTGACGCACGCGGGTTCGAGGCCCACCGTCACGCGATCCGAGCACAGCGTGCACTTGTACGACTTGTGGTCGGTCTTGCTCACGCGCGGGATGTTGAACGGGCAGCCCTTGATGCAATAGCCGCAGCCGATGCACTTGTCGCTGATGAAGTCGACGATGCCGTTGGCGTACTGGACGATCGCCCCGGGCGCCGGGCACGCCTTCAGGCAGCCCGGATCCTCGCAGTGCATGCAGCCATCCTTGCGGATCAGCCACTCGAGGTTGCCCTGTTCGTTCTCGTGCTCCGCGAACTTCATCAGGGTCCATACGCTCGGCCCGAGGTCATTCGGGTTTTCGTACGAGCCCTCGAAGAAGCCGATCTCCGGGCGCAGGTCGTTCCATTCCATGCACGCCGCCTGGCACGCCTTGCAGCCGATGCAGCGGCTGACATCGATCAGCTTGGCCACCTGGTCTTCGTGGCTGCGCGTGGCGGGCGGCGTCATGGTCGACGCGGAGCGGCGGATGTAGTCTTGCGATTGCAGGTCTGACATGTCGTCCGCCTCAGGCCGTGGGAGCCGACGTCTTTTCGACGTTGACCAGGAACGCCTTGAACTCCGGCGTCTGCGTGTTGGCGTCGCCCACCGAGGGGGTCAGCGTGTTGGCGCCGTAGCCCTTCCGGGCCTGGCCGGTGAACCCCCAGTGCAGCGGTACGCCGATGACATGCGTCGCCTTGCCATCGACCAGCAGGGGCTTGATGCGCTTGGTAACGTAGGCCTTGCAGATCACCTCGCCGCGCTTCGAAGACACCTTCACCCAGCCACCCTGCGTGATGCCCTTCTCCTTCGCCAGCACCTCGCCGATCTCGACGAATTCCTCCGGCTGGAGGATCGCGTTGATCAGGGCGTGCTTGGTCCAGAAATGGAAATGCTCGGTGAGGCGATAGGTGGTCGCGACGAACGGGAAGTCCGAGGGCTTCCCGAAGTTGTTGCGGTCGTGGTCGAACACACGCGCCATCGGGTTGGCCCGTACCTTCGGGTGCAGCACGTTCTCCACGGGTGATTCCATGGGTTCGTAGTGCTCGGGGAAAGGCCCCTCCACCAGCAGGTTACGGCCGAACAGGCGCGCCTGGCCTTCCACGGTCATGATGAACGGACCATCGTTCGCCGACGGCTTCTGCGCGACCGGGTAGTCCGGCACATCGATGCCGACCCACTTGCTGCCATTCCATTCGATGATGGGTTTGCGTGGATTCCATGGCTTGCCATCCGGATCCGCGCTGGCGCGGTTGTACAGGATGCGGCGGTTGGCAGGCCACGCCCACGCCCAGTTCGGCGACAGGCCCTGCTCCCGCGGATCGGTCGCATCGCGCCGAGCCATCTGGTTGCCCTTCTCGGTGAAGCTGCCCGCGAAGATCCAGCAGCCGGACGCGGTGCTGCCGTCGTCGCGCAACTGGGCGAAGCTATCGACGAGCGTGCCCCCCTTCGAGGTCACGTTGCTCACCGGATCGGTCACATCCGTGAGGAAGCGGCCGTTCATTTCCTTGGCCAGCTCCTCGGGCTCCGGCTCCCATGGGTTCAGGTAGGGCCAGGTCATCGACATGAGCGCGTCGGGGAAGGCACCGCCTTCCTTCTTGTACAGCGCGCGCAGGCGCTGGAACAGGCCGGCCATGATCCACAGGTCGGACTTCGCGATGCCCGGCGGGTCGGCGGCCTTCCAGTGCCACTGCAGCCAGCGCGCGGAGTTCACCAGCGAGCCGTTCTCCTCGGCGAAGCAGGTCACGGGTAGCTGGAACACCTCGGTCTGGATCTCGTGCGGCTTCGCCGGATTCTGCGGGCCGAAGTCCTGCCAGAAGCGCGACGTCTCGGTGTCCAGCGGATCCATCGTCACCAGGAATTTCAGCTTGCTCAGGCCCGCGCGGATCTTGCCGCGATCGGGGAACGCCTGCAGCGGATTGAACCCCTGGCAGATGTAGCCCGTCATCTGCCCGTTGTTCATCATCTCGAACGCCTTGATGATGTCGTAGAGCGGGATATCGAGCTTGGGCAGCAGGTCATAGGCCCAGTTCGTCTCCGCGGTGGCCGCGTCGCCGAACAGCGATTTCTGCAGGCTGACGAACAGCTTCCGGGTGTTCTGGTAGAAACTCGTCTGGCCCGGCCGCAGCGGCTTGAACAGCCGCGTCTTCATGTACTCGTCGTAGCTGGTTTCCTTGTCCGTGGGCAGGTTCATGTACCCCGGCATCTGGTTGGAAAGCAGGCCGACGTCAGTGAGACCCTGGATGTTCGAGTGCCCGCGCAACGCATTCATGCCGCCGCCGGATACACCGATGTTGCCGAGCAGCAGCTGCACCATGGCCATGGCGCGGATGTTCTGCACGCCCACGGTGTGCTGGGTCCAGCCCAGCGCGAACAGGCTGGTCATGGCGCGGTCGGGCACGCAGGTGCTCGCGATCAGCTCGCAGATGTGCAGGAATTTGTCCTGCGGCGTGCCGCAGATGCGCGACACCATCTCCGGCGTGTACCGGGAGACGTGTTCCTTCAGCAGGTTGATGACACAGCGCGGGTTCTGCCAGGTATCGTCCGCCTTCGCGAAGCCGTCCTCGCCCAGTTCATAGTCCCAGCTGGACTTGTCGTAGGTATGGTTTTCCTCGTTGAACCCGCTGAACAGCCCGTCCTGGAAGCTGAACTCGTCCTTCACCAGCAGGCTGGCGTTGGTGTAGTTCCGGACGTAGGTGTGCTGGATCTTGTCGTTGGTAAGCAGGTAGTGCATCAGGCCGCTGAGGAACGCGATATCGGTTCCCGGCCGGATGGGCGCGTAGTAATCGGCCACGGAGGCCGTACGGGTAAAGCGCGGGTCGACCACGATGAGCTTCGCGGCGTTCTCGATCTTCGCCTCGATTACCCATTTGAAGCCGCACGGGTGCGCCTCGGCGGCATTGCCGCCCATGACGATCACGACATCGGCATTCCTGATGTCGCCCCAGGTGTTGGTCATCGCACCGCGACCGAATGATGGGGCCAGACTGGCCACCGTCGGTCCGTGTCAGACGCGCGCCTGGTTGTCGAACACCACCATGCCGAGCGAGCGGGCCACCTTCCACGTAAGGAAGGAGGTTTCACTGGAGGACGCCGATGCGGCGAGCATGCCGACGCTGGTCCACCGGTTCACGGTGGTGCCGTCGGCATTCTGTGCGATGAAGTGTTTGTCGCGGTCGTCCTTCATCAGCCGCGCGATGCGGTCCAGGGCAAAGTCCCAGGAGACTTCCTTGAACTCGGTGCCGCCGGGCTCGCGGTAGCGGGGCGCCTTGAGCCGGGTAGGGGCATGGACGATATCGAGCAGGGCGGAGCCCTTCGGGCACAACGTGCCACGGTTCACCGGATGATCCGGATCGCCTTCGATATGGATGATGTTGGACCTGGCGTTTTTCGCCTTGTCACCCATGCTGTAGATGAGGATGCCGCACGCCACCGAACAATAGGTGCACGTGTTGCGGGTCTCGGTGGCGTGGGTGAGCTTGAAGGGGCGGACGGCGGCGGCTTGCGCCACCCCCGATGCCCCGAAGCCGATCATGCCGAGGCTGGACGCTGCCAACCCCATGCCTGTCAGCTTGATGAACTCGCGGCGGGTGAGTGCCATCGCAAGAACTCCGTAGGAAACCTGGCTGGACCACCGCACTCCCGGGGGAGGCGGGCACTGGCTTGTGTTCCTTCCAGGACATGGCGGCGGGCCGGCACGTCCCTGGATGAACTTACCACGATCCTATAAAGCCCGGTGGGGGAATTCCTGCACAAAACGCGCCTGTCGCGACGCTAACAAACTGTTAAAAGAGCGACAGGTGCGAGAACGGGAAGCAAGGTATTTCGGAAACAGCCCCCGGGCCTGAGGCCCCTTTCCAATGACGCGTTACGCGCATAACATCGGCGCGTCCGGCAGTCGGCCAAGGGGGCCGTCACCCGGCAGGGGAGCCAGCATGGAATGTCGCCACGGCGCCGGAAGGCGCCCCAGGGATATCGTGCGCGCCGGGTGCGCCGCATGAGCCGCTACGCAAAGCGCGTCAGCGAGCGTTGGTCCGATGCCCTCAGCCGCGTGGGCTGGGACGATTTTGAAAGACGGGTCGGCGCTTACTACGCGAGCCAGGGGTACCGCGTGGAGCACAGCGGCACCGGCAGCGGGTTCGGCAATACCGACGGTGGCATCGACCTGAAGCTGTTCAGGGATGATGCGTTCATCGTCGTGCAGTGCAAGCACTGGAATGCCTTGCAGGTGCCGCACAACCCCGTGCATGAACTCATCGGGGTCATGCATACCGCGGGCGCGACGGGCGCGATCCTGGTCACCTCGGGTGAGTTCACCCGCGCGGCGATCGATTCGGCGGCGCGCTTTCCTGGCATCACCTTGATCGATGGCGCCGCGGTTCGCGAGATGATCGGTCCCGTGGACGACGCAGGCCTGCAGTCGACCGGGCTCGTCACGGTGACCCCTGGCGCCGGTGCGCTGCTGCCGTGGCCGGGCAGGGCTCGGAGGGCAAAGCAGAAGGACGCCGCCATGTTCGTCGTCGCCATCGCCGTGACGGTTGCCGCGCTCCTGGTTTTCGTCCATCTCGTACGCAAGACGACCTTGTCACCGCGCCGTCCTGTTCCGGTCGTGCAGGAAGCCCTGCAAAGTCCATGGCCGTCCACGACGCGCACCAGCGCACGGCGTGACGACTCTCTCCCTGTCATCAGCCGTCCAGACGGCCAGGCCGCGGGACGCGACACGACGCCGCGAACGGCCGCGGAGATCAAGGCATGGGAGCGCCAGAACGCCGAATCGATGAAAATCCTGGAGAAGACCACGCCAGCGCTGCAGTCACCGTAGCGTGCGTTCCGTTCAACAATCTGATGTATAAAACGCAACCCCACAGTACGGGCCTGCTGGGTAGCATCCGTGAGTGACCAACCAAAGGGGTAGTTGAAGTGAAAGTCCGCTTTTTGTTCGTGAGCCTGCTTGCCACCGCCGCCACCGTCGCCGGTGCCCAGGGAACCGCCGGCAGCATTTTTGGCCATGGCCCGGCCGGCGGTTCGGTAACCGCCACCAGCAGCACAGGCTCGCAGCGCCACGCTGAAATCAACAAGAAGGGCCGCTATACGCTGGCACCGTTGCCGATGGGCAGCTACACCGTCACGCTCGACCGCGACGGCAAGACCGTCGACACGCGGAAGAACGTGAACATCATGGTCGGTCGCGGCCTGCAGGTCGATTTCGCCTGTGACAACGACCAGTGCGAGGCCGGCGGCTGATTCGTCGCTAGCTCGATCGCGCGCAAGCGCGCTCCCACGTCAGTTCGTCGGGGGACGACCGGGTGGGAGCGGGCTTGCCCGCGATGCTTTCGCGCTTAGCGCATGCCGCCCGAAGCAAGCATCAGCTCACCCGTCACCCAACCGGCATCATCCGACGCGAGGAAGGTCACGATCGGGGCGATATCGCTGACCTGGCCGATGCGGCCGAGCGGCGTCTGGCCTTCGGCCCAGCCCTGGAAATCCGAGCCGATGAAGCCGGCCGTATGGGTGCCTTCGGTTTCCACCATGCCGGGGTTCACCGAGTTGACGCGGATACCGCGCGGGCCAAGCTCGCGCGACAGCACGCCGGTGATCGCATCGAGTGCACCCTTGGTGCCGGTGTAGATCGCGCTCTCCGCCGGGACGAGGCGGGTGACCGCCGAACCGATGTTGATGACGCTGCCGCCCTTGCCGAGATGCGGCGACGCCGCGCGGGTCACCAGCAGCGGGCCAAGCACGTTCGTATCGAACATGCGGCGGTACAGGGCCTCGGTGTTGTTCTCTACCGAAGCGAATTCGTAGACGCCCGAATTGTTCACGACGATGTCGAGGCGACCGAAGTTGTCGACGGCGGCGGATACCAGCTTGCCGGCCTCGGCCTCCTTCGTGACATCGGCGCCGACCGCGACGGCCTTGCCGCCCGCTGCCTTGATTTCGGCAACGACCTTCTCGGCGCCTTCCTTGCTCGAGGCGTAGTTGACGACGACGCTGGCGCCTTCCGCCGCCAGCGCCTTCGCGATCCCCGCACCGATGCCCTTCGAAGCGCCCGTGACGATGGCGACCTTGTCTTTCAGCTTGCTCATGGTGTTTCCCTTGATGGCATGGTCGGCCCGACATGAGCCGCCTGCGCTATCTCTGGGGTTGGCCATGGCCGGCTGTGATACCTCGCGGGGAAAAGCAGCTTTGCCTGGCGATCATGGATGCACGGCGTTCGATACTCCTACATATCCACCAGTTCAAGAATGCCTGACTCGGTAGCGGCACACGCTTACCGCTATGTAGAAACGGTGGCGCCGGTAAAGCGCGACCGCCATCACGCTTTGCGCCCCACGTGGCCGGGCACGATGGAGTTGCCTGGCGTCCCCCCGGAATCCCCCATCGCCAGGCCTGGCGCCGTCCGGTCCATCAGCCGGGTCGGCGCTTTTTTTATTTCAGCCGGGTAAATCTATTTTTTTCACTGGCCCCTTGAATCCCGTTCGGGCGATCATAGAAGTACGAACGTAATTCCACTATCGAGGGTGCCCCCGTGTCCGCTGTCATCGATTCGCCCGCCGTCCCGGCGGGGCGTAGCAAACCGCTCAAGCTCGCCGCCGGCGCCATCGTCCTCGCTGGAGTGCTCGCCTATGGCGCCCACTGGTGGACCGCGGGCCGTTTCATCCAGGACACCGACGACGCCTATGTCGGCGGCGATGTGACCGTCATCGGCTCGAAGGTCTCCGGCTATATCCAGACCGTCGCCGTGACCGACAACCAGTCGGTGCACAAGGGCGACCTGCTGGTCCGGATCGACGACCGCGACTATCGCGCCGCCGCCGCCAGGGCCGATGCCGCCGTGGCGGCCCAGGAGGCCGCGTTGCGCAACCTCGACGCCGTGGCGGCCCTGCAGCAGAGCGTCATCCACCAGGCCGAGGCGGGCAAGGCCGCCGCGGACGCGGAAGCCCAGCGCGCCCGGCTGGACGACACCCGTTACGGTGACCTGGTAAGCCGCTCCGCCGTCTCGGTCGAGGCGGCACAGCGCGCCCGCGCCGCCGCGCAGACCGCGGCCGCCGACACGCAGAAGGCCGGCGCCGCCGTGGAAGCGGCGCGCCGCCAGCTCGACGTGATCGCCACGCAGAAGCACCAGGCTGAAGCGGCCCTGGCCCAGGCGCACGCCCAGGCGGATAGCGCCCACCTCGATCTCTCGTATACCGAAGTCCGTGCGCCGGTGGACGGCACGATCGGCAACCGCCGCGCCCGCGTCGGTGCCTTCGTCAACGCAAGCAGCCCGATGCTCGCCGTAGTGCCGGCGCACGGCCTGTGGGTCGATGCGAACTTCAAGGAAGACCAGCTCGCGCGGATGCAGGTCGGGCAGGGCGTGGAGGTCCGCGCCGACGTGCTGCCGGGCCATCCTTTCCATGGGCACATCGCGTCGCTGGCCCCGGCCACCGGTGCGCAGTTCAGCGTGCTCCCGCCGGAGAACGCGACCGGTAACTTCACCAAGATCGTCCAGCGCGTGCCGGTGCGCGTTGTGCTCGATGGCAAGGACGGTGACCTGGGCCTGCTGCGCCCCGGTCTTTCGGTGACGGCGACCGTCGATACCAAAGCGCCATGAGCCCCGTCGCGCACCTCACCCCGGGCCAGAAGATCTTTGCCTTCGCCAGCATGTGCGTGGGCATGTTCATCGCGCTGCTCGATATCCAGATCGTCTCGGCGTCGCTGCGCGATATCGGTGGCGGCCTGTCCGCCGGCGCTGATGACACGGCGTGGGTCCAGACGAGCTACCTGATCGCGGAGATCATCGTCATCCCGCTTTCGGGCTGGTTGTCACGCGTGTTCTCGACGCGCTGGCTGTTTGCCGTATCGGCCGCGGGTTTCACGCTCACCAGCCTTCTGTGCGGCATCGCCTGGGATATCCAGAGCATGATCGTGTTCCGCGCCGCGCAGGGTTTCATCGGTGGCTCGATGATCCCGATGGTGTTCACCACGGCGTTCGTGTTCTTCGAAGGCAAGCAGCGCGTGATCGCCGCGGCGACCATCGGCGCGCTGGCCTCGCTCGCACCGACGCTGGGGCCGACACTGGGCGGCTGGATCACGGATAACTTTTCGTGGCACTGGCTGTTCTTCATCAACCTGGTCCCGGGCATCTTCGTGACCGTCGCCGTGCCGGCGCTGGTGAAGATCGATGAGCCGGACCTGGGCCTGCTGAAGCTCGGCGACTGGGCGGGCATCGTACTGATGGCGTTGTTCCTGGGCTGCCTGGAATACACGCTGGAGGAAGGCCCGCGCTGGAACTGGATGGAAGACAGCGTCATCCGCACGACCGCGTGGACGGCGATGATCGCCGGCGTGCTGTTCATCTGGCGCGAGCTCACCGCCGAGCACCCCGTGGTCGACCTGCGGGCCCTGAAGGATCGCAACTTCGCACTCGGCTCGTTCTTTTCCTTCGTCACCGGCATCGGCCTGTTCGCGACGATCTACCTGACCCCGTTGTTCCTGGGCCGCGTGGAGGGCTACAGCGCATTCCAGATCGGAAAGGCCGTGTTTTCGACGGGTGTGTTCCAGATCCTCACCATCCCGGTCTACACCTTCCTTGCGAACCGGGTGGACCTGCGCTGGCTGATGATGGTCGGCATGGCGATGTTCGCGCTGTCGATGTTCGAGTTCACGCCGATCACGCACGACTGGAGCGGTACCGAACTGTTGCTGCCGCAGGCCTTGCGTGGCGCGGCCCAGCAGCTTGCCGTGCCGCCGGTGGTGACGTTGACGCTCGGTGGCTTGCCGCCGGCGCGGCTGCGCCACGCATCGGGTCTGTTCAACACCATGCGCAATCTCGGCGGGGCCATCGGCATCGCCGCGTGCGCCACGATCCTCAACGACCGCACCAACCTGCATTTCCAGCGCCTGGCCGAACACCTCACGCCCGCGAACGAAGCGATGAATGGCTTCCTCACGAGCATGGATAGCGCGGCACAGACCTCCAGCGTGGCACTTCGCGAACTCTGGCAGCTCACCTTCCGTGAGGCCCAGACGATGACCTACAGCGATGCCTTCTTCTCCATCATGTTGTGCTTTGTGCTCGCCACGGTCATGGTGCCGTTGATGCGCAAGGTGCAGCCCCCGAAAGGTCCTTCCGCCGATGCGCACTAAGCTGCTTCCCCTTGTGTTCTCCCTGACCCTGGCCGGATGCACCGTGGGTCCCGACTATGTGAAACCGAGCTTGCCGGTCGCGCCGGCGTGGCACGAGCAGGCCGCGCTTGAAAAGCGCGCCGGCGAGGCGCCCGCTCCGGCGCTGGATACCTGGTGGAGCGGGTTCAACGATCCTGAACTGAGCACCATCATTGGGCGCGTCCTCGACCAGAACCTGGACCTCGCGGCTTCCGAAGCGCGTGTCGAGCAGGCCAGTGCGGTGGCCCAGCATGCGCATGCCGACCGCCTGCCTCAGGGCAGCCTCGATGCGAGCGCAGCGCGCCTGCGCCAGTCCGAGCGCAGCCCGCTGGGCAAGCTGGCCAGCCCGACGCCGGGTTACGAGCGTAACCAGACCTACGAAGACGCCGGAGTCGGTGCGAGCTGGGAGCTGGACCTGGCCGGTGGCCTGCGTCGCGGGGATGAGGCCGCCAGCGCGGCATGGCAGGCTGCCGAGGCCACGCACGCCGGCGTGCGCATCACCCTGGTCGCCGAGGCCGCGGACGCGTATTTCCGCGTGCGTGGCGCGCAGGCGCGCATCGGCATCGCCAACGAACAGATCCAGAACGAGCAAGGGCTGGTCGACCTCGTCCACCTGCGCCTTGAGCATGGGCTGGGTACGGAGCGCGAAGTGGCGCAGGCCGAGGCGCTGCTGTTGCAGGCCCAGGCGACCGTGCCGCCCTTGCAGGCCGAGCTGGATACCCAGCTCAATCGCCTCGACGTGCTGATGGGCGCCGCACCGGGCACGTATGCAAAGGAAATCGCTGCATCGGGCGTGCCGTTCAGCGTGCCGGGGGTGGACGGCGCGGGTGGTCCGGCCTCGCTGCTGCGCCGCCGCCCCGACGTGATCGCCGCCGAACGGGAACTGGCCGCCAGCAACGCGCGGATCGGCGTGGCGCTGTCGCAGTACTATCCCCAGGTCTCGCTCTCCGGCCTGCTGGGCTTCGCCTCCCTGGACAGCGGCAAGCTCTTCACGGGGTCGGCCCTACAGTCGCAGGGCGCGTTGGGGCTGCACTGGCGCCTGTTCGATTTCGGCAGGGTCGATGCCGAGGTGAAGCAGGCGCGCGGGGCGAATGCCGAAGCGCTGGCGAGGTATCGTGGCTCGATGCTGAAGGCGACCGAGGATGTCGAGAACGCGATCGTGGCGCTCACGCAGCTGGAAGCGCAGCATGCGGTGCTGGAGCGCGAGGTCGCGGCGCATGCCCGGGCCCGTGATGCCGCGCAGGATGCGTACAAGGGCGGTGCCGTAAGCTTGCTGGAGGTGCTGGATGAAGATCGCCAGCTGCTGGCTTCGCGCGACCTGCTGGCTCGCGTGCGTACCGATGATGCGCGCGCTGCGGTGGGTGCGTTCCGCGCGCTGGGTGGTGGCTGGGACGTGCCGGCCGACAAGGTAGCCGATGTTTCGAGGTGAATCATGCGATATGCGAAGGACCACAAGGAGAAGACCCGCCAGCGGATCATCGAGGTCGCGGCGCAGAACTTCCGCGAGCGCGGCTTCGAAGGCGAGGGCATCGCCTCGGTGATGCAGAGCGCCGGGCTGACCAACGGCGCCTTCTTCAACCACTTCAGTTCGAAGGAAGACCTGGCGCGGGAAGTCGTGGCGTATGCCCTGGCCGAGCGGCTCGACTTCCTCAACGAGCGGCTGGCGGCGGGCGGGAATACGCGGGCCTACATCGAGTCGTACCTGTCGGCGCGGCACCGTGACAACCCGCAGCATGGCTGCCCGATCGCGAGCCTCGTCGGCGACGTGTCGCGTCGTTCCGAGCCGGTCCGTGATGCGTTCGCGCAAGGCATGGAGACCCTGGTCAACCGCCTCGCCGAACAGTGGCCGGAGCTGCCGGCGGCGCGGGCGCGCGCGAAAGCCATAGGTCTGTATGCGCTGATCAACGGTGCGTTGCAGATGTCGCGGGCAACGAAAGACGATGCGCTATCGGAAGAGATCCTGGCCTCCGGCCGCGAAGCCGCGATAGCGATGTTGTGATCGTTACAGCACAGCCACCTTGTTCTTGCCGCTGGCCTTAGCCTCGTACAGCGCATCGTCGGCGTGGCGGACGAGGGCGAGGGCATCCACGCCGTGCTGTGGCGCCGTGGCGATACCGACGCTCACCGTGACGTGCAGTGGCACGCCATTCCAGAAGAACGGCTGGGCCGCTGCGTCGACGAAATCCTCCGCGCGCACCATCGCCTCGCGCAGTGAGATCGGCGGGGCCAGCAAAGCCACGAACTCATCGCCGCCCAGGCGGCACACGGTATCCGCCTTGCGCGTGCGGCGGAGCAGGCGCTCGGCGAACTGGCGGAGCAGTTCATCGCCCGCCGCGTGGCCATGGATGTCATTGACGGCCTTGAACCCGTCCAGGTCCATGTACAGCACCGCGAGGCTGTCATCCGCCTTCAGGTGGGCCAGCGAAGCCTTCAGCCGTTCCTCGAACACCAGCCGGTTCGGCAGCCCCGTGAGCGTGTCGGACTCGGCGAGCTGGCGCATCCGGTCGGCGACCGCGCGGGCGACCGAGACATCGCGCAGCACCAGCACGCCGCCCACCACGTGACCCTCGCGGTCGCGGATAGGTGCCGCCACATCCTCGATATCCAGGCGCGTGCCGTCCGCCAGGAGTAGCTGGCGGGGCTGCAGCATGTCGACGGGGCGCTCCTCGGCGATCGCGCGCATGAGCGAGCTCTCGCTCGGCTGGTCGTTTGAATCGCGCAGGTGCACCACGGATTCGATCGGCATGCCGCGGGCACGCATCGCGGGCCGTAGTAGCAGCGCTTCGGCGCGCTGGTTGAGGAAGGTGATGGTGCCCGTCGTATCCGTGGTGAGCACCGCATCGCCGATCGAATCCAGCGTGACCTGGGCCAGTTCCTTCGCTGCGAACAGGCTTTCCTCGAGCTTCTTGCGCTCGCTCACGTCGGTGACCATCACATAGAAGCCGCGGAACACGCCGGCGTCGTCGATCTCGGGCGTGTAGGTGACGTCGCCGGTGAAGTACTTCCCGTGCAGCTTCATCTGGTTCATTTCGAAGCGCACGGTCTGCCCGTTGCGCACGCGGGCCAGCATGGGCACGAGCCGCTGGTAGTTCGCATCGCCGACGAACTCGCGCAGCGTCTGGCCGATCCGCGGCGCCGCGTCGCCGAACCAGTTCCGGTAGGTGTCGTTGGCGAACCGATAGGTCTCCGAGTCATCGAGCCGGCCGATGAGGGCAGGGATGGAATCGGTGAGACGGCGCAGGCGCTTGCGCGACTGGTCGAGTTCCTCCTGCAGCATGCGCGCGCCGGTGATGTCCTGCAGCACCGCGACGAAGCCGCTGGTGGTGCCGGCGACGACGACCGGCGTCGCGTGCGCGTGGGCCCAGATGTTGAGCCCGTCCGTACCGCGGAAGCGGAACACCTGTTCGAAACGTTCGCCCGTGGTGACGAGCTGGCGCCAGGCGTCGAGCACCCGCGTCTGGTCGCTTGCCTCGATGTTCTCGCGCATGAACGTGGCGACGTCGACGCCAGCCCGCGTGCCGACGAACGCGTGCGCCTGTGCGTTCTGCCACAGGGGGACGCCCATGGCATCGACATGGAACACGGCGAGCGGGGCGGCGTCCGTGAACGCCTGCAGTTCGGCGCGTCCGCGCTGCGTGGCATCCAGCGAATCGCGCCAGCCATCCAGGAGGCTGCGTGCCATGCGGCGGGAGCGGCGCAAGGTCACGACCGACCAGGCGACGAGGGCGATCAGCGCGGCGCCGGCGATGGAAAGGACCATGGCCTGGCGGAACTGGCCGCGCTGCAACCGGTCGCGCTCGTAATTGGCCAGCGCCAGCACGTCGCGGGAGACGGCATCGTTGCGGGACTGGTAGTCGCCGCCCATGAGCTCCTCGATGCGCCGGGCGCGATCGGCGGCCGCCGGCCGGGCAAGCAGCGGTGCCGCTGTATCGATGCGCTCGCGTACGCTGCCCGCGAGGGTCGCGACCAGGTTCCTTTCGCGGCCATCGCTGCCCAGGCTGGCCTGCAGCATGGCGATGTGATCGTTGGCCGAGTCGACGGCCTGGTGCCAGGCGGCGGCGGCATTCCTGTCGTCGCGGATGACCCAGGCGCCGACCGCGACGCGCATGTCGTGGACATCCTGGGCGATGGCCTGGGTGGCGATCAGCACCTCATAGCGCTTGCCGACGATGCGTTGCGTGGCCAGCAGGCCCAGCGCGGTCCCCACGCCCGCGAGGGTCAAAAGGACCACCAGGGCCACGCTGGCCTTGCTGCTGCGATCGACGAGGCGGGTGAGCCGGGCGTGGCGCTCTTGGGGCATGGACGTCGTGGTGGTCGTGTTATCGCGAATCTAGCAAACCGGACCGGCCCGTGCTTCGCTTTTTTGGCCGTTCTGTGACGGGACCCCTCGGAGCCGCGCTTCGAAGGCGTCGTGCCACGGCAGGTACCGCCAGCCGGACACGGCGATACGCCCGCTCGCCACGGTTACCTCCGCGCCTTTTTCCCCTGCGGGTCGCGCAGCTCGACCCAGGTAGGCGCATGGTCGCTGGCCTTGGGCAGGTCGCGGACCCAGCGATCGACGCCCGCATTCTTCATCCGCTTCGCCAGCTCGGCCGAGAGCAGCAGGTGGTCGATGCGCAGGCCGCGGTCGCGCGGCCAGTGCTGGCGGAAGTAATCCCAGAACGTGTAGATGTGCGCGTCCGGGTGCATGGCGCGCAGGGCATCCGTCCAGCCCTGGGCGAGCAGGCGCGCGTAGGCGTCGCGCGATTCCGGCTGCAGCAGTGCGTCGCGGCGCCAGTTCTTCGGGTCGTAGATATCCGCGTCCGTCGGCACGACGTTGTAGTCGCCCGCCAGCACGATCGGGTAGCCGGTTTCGAACAGCGGCTTCGCATACGCGATCAGGCGCTCGAACCAGGCCAGCTTGTAGTCGAACTTGGGGCCGGGCCGCGGGTTGCCGTTCGGCAGGTACAGGCAGCCGACGAGCACGCCATGTGCGAGCGCCTCGATGTAGCGGCTGTGCACGTCCTTGTCATCGCCAGGCAGGCTGCGCCGGCTCTCGATCGGATCCTCGCCACGGGAGAGGATCGCCACGCCGTTCCACGAAGCCTGCCCCGACCACACCGCGCCGTAGCCGGCGTCATGGAAGGCTTGCAACGGAAAGCCGCGGTCCGGCGACTTCAGCTCCTGCAGACAGGCCACGTCCGGCTTCTCGCGCGCCAGCCATTCGAGGACATGCGGCAGGCGGGAGGTGATCCCGTTGACGTTGAAGGTCGCGATCTTCATGCGCTTACTCTCCCGTCGGCGGCGTGCAAGGCCGGTGATGGAAACGGGGCCGGTGCGAACAGCATTGCACGTCGCCATCACACCGTCTTCAGGGCCGCGCGCAAACCCTGCGCATGACGAAGACGGAGAACGATATGGCCAACGAAAAGAACGCCCCTGAAAAGCATCCGGGCCAGAACGACGTACCGGAAAACCCGCGCAACCCCACCCGCCCGCGCGAGACGGATGCCTCCGGCGACCCGGTCGACGGAACCGGTGAAGACAACCACACCCAGAAAGGTGGATGACCGCCCATGCTGCAGCTCAACCCGCCGCTCCCGCTGAACACCCCCAAAGGCGAAGGCTTCGCCCATTTCCTGATCGACTACGGCCCGGAATCCGACCTGTACTGGACGGTGTTCATCACGGAGACCGGTGAGATCTGGACCTTCTCGAACCGCGAGGTGCGCGCGTCGAAGAACATCACGCTGGGACGCACGTCACCCTCGCAACCGCGCGCCGCACCCGTACGCCGCGCCGATGCCGCGGAGGCACGTGAGCGCGCCGTCGTACCTTTGAGCGCGAAAGAAGGCGGCAAATGAGCAATCGGTTCATTCGCCCTAGCGAATGAACCGATGATGTGCGTTACAGCGGAGCAGGATAGTTATCCTGCTTCAACACGCGGGCAAGATGCGCCGCATTGGACGCCAGCGTCTCGATCGATTCCGCCACCTTCTTCGGCGTTTCCTTGAGGTCAATGTAGTTGGTGTCACCCATCGCCTCGCCCACCCAGTACGCAGGGCTGCAGCCGGGAATGGTGAAGCCCACATCCGCGAGCGCCTGATAAAGCTCGGCGCTCACGTGGTGCGCGCCGTCCTCATTGCCTACGACGCCGACGATCGCCACCTTGCCGAACGTGGGATAACGCCCGTCGTCCCCGATATCGCCGAGGATCGCATCCATCCGTTCCAGCGCACGCTTCACGACGCTGCTCGGCTGGCCCATCCAGATCGGCGTGACGATGAGCAGGATGTCGGCCGCCATCATGCGCTTGCGCAAGCCCGGCCACTCATCACCATGGCCTTCGTCGTGGCTGACGCCCGGCTTGATATCGAGATCGACCACGCGCTGGCTGTCGGTCTCCACGCCACGCTTGGCCAGCGCGGACAGGATCTGGTCGAGCAGTTTCTGTGAGGACGAGGGCTTGGGGGAAGGCGCGAGCGTGCAGTTCAGGCCAAGGGCTTTCAGCGGCATGGGTTGGACTCCGTGGGGGATGCCCCCACCTTGGGTGGGCTGGCGTGGACAGGGTGTCCGCGTGGCATGAATCCGTGTAACGAAATGAGCCGGAAAGCGTTACCCGGTCTACTTCCCCCTTTTCTTTCCCCAAGGTCCCCATGCGCCTGACGTCCGCCATGCCCCTCCTGGCCCTCGCCACCGCCCTGGCCGTTTCGGCCTGCGCCCCCCAGCCGCGGCTCGCGCGCAACGAAACCCTTGTGAAGGTGGACCACGAGCCGCCGCAGCACCCGACCGAAGAGGAGCCGGCTGAACGAGTGGGTTGGGTATGGGCGCGCGGTTATTGGCAGTGGGATGGCCACGACTACATGCCGGTGCGTGGCCACTGGGAGCGGGAGCGGCCTGGCTACCACTACGTGCACCCGTTCTGGGAGCAGCGGAACGGCCGGTGGGTCTTCCACGCGGGCGTCTGGGCGAAGGACTGAGTACCACATTTGCCAAGACGACCCGGGGTGGGCCCAAGATAGTGGGCGCGTTCGCCACCCACGAGGACTCCCATGGTGATCCACCGGTCCATCCCTGCGTCGTTCTTCGGCATGGTCCTGGGCCTAGTCGGCCTGGGCAGCAACTGGCGTAACGCGAGCCACCTCTGGGGTGTCCCGCCCGTGATCGGCGAAGCGATCATGGCGGTGGCCTTCGTGGTCTGGGCCGTGCTGATCGGCTCGTACGCGCTGAAATGGCTCGGCCACCGTGGCGCGGCGCTAGAAGAAGCGAAACACCCCGTGCAATGTTGTTTCATCGGCCTGGTGCCCTCGAGCACGGCGCTGATGGGCGTGGTGCTCGCGCCGCATTCGCATACGCTCGCGCTCGCCGCACTAATCATCGGCGGGGCAGGCCATGTGCTCTTCAGCGTGTGGCGCGTCGGCGACATGTTGCAGGGTGGGCGCGAGGTCACCACCGTGACGCCGGTGATCTATCTTCCTTCGGTCGCGGGTAACTTCATCACCTCGATCACCGCAGGCTTGCTCGGGTACCCGTCGTGGGGCGTGCTGTTCCTGGGTGCAGGCATCTTCGCCTGGCTGTCGCTTGAGTCGGTCATCGTGAACCGGCTGTTCCACGCGCAGCCCTTGCCGACCGCCCTGCGTCTAACACTCGGCATCCAGCTCGCGCCGCCCGTCGTCGCGGTAGCGGCCTGGCTGGCGAATACGGAGGGTACGCCGGAACTCCTGGTGCAGGCCGCGTGGGGCTACGGGCTGCTGCAGCTGTTCCTTATGATTCGCTTACTGCCCTGGATCATGCAGCAGCCATTCGCACCGAGCTACTGGGCCTTTACCTTCGGACTGACCGCGCTCTCCGGCACGGCGATCAGCATGGTGTCACGTGGCGTGACGGGGGCGATCGCGCAACTCGCGCCGGTGCTGTTCGTTATCACGAACGTATCACTGGCGATCATCATTATCGGCACTGTCATACGTGCGGCGCAGGATAAACTGCTACCGCCTGCCACCGTGACAGTGACGGCACCGACAACGGCGCCTTCGACCAAATGACGAAACTGCGCATATCGCGAATATGCCGAATGGATTAAAGACATGCTCCGATATGCCGCTACGCAAGATCCGGCATCGCCCATATCCCCCAGATGCCGGCTTTATGCGTCGCGTCGAATGCGAGTTCGTCGCGGCGTTTTTTTTCTGCGCGCGGCAAGCGCCATGGCGTGCCTTTTTTCCGGCGCGACGCTTCATGCCGAAGGCGGGAGCTATAACGTCGATGACGCCTCGGTCGTCGGTGCCGGCAAATGCCAGCTTGAATCCTGGTTGCGTGAATGGTCGCACGGCAGCAACGGGGTCTATACCGTGCCGGCGTGTGGCGCGGGGCCCGTGGAATTCGGAGTTACGCTCAACACCGGGCACGGTGCCTTCGGCCCCGGCGTCAATCCATCGGTGAAGTGGCAGCTGCGCAACGGCGACGACAAGGGCATCGGCGTCGCGATAGCCACGGCGGCGACATGGATCCGTGGACGACAGGATGATGCGCAGACGTATGTCGCGACCACGTTCGGCATCGATGATGCACGACGCTTCATGGTCGCCTTGAATGCAGGTGCTGATCGCATAGGTGGCGAGTCCACCCATGCACTGTATGGCATCGGAGTCGACTTTGCGGTGACCTCGCGCTGGACGCTGCTGGTCGAACGCCTGTGGACGCACCGTACGATCACCGACCAGGGCGGTGTGCGCCTGGCCTTCGGTGAGTCGAGCCTCGACCTGGTCGTCGGTAGCGAGAAGAGTCCGCACCCATCGCACTGGATCAACCTCGGGTGGAACGCGGCGTTCTGAAACGCGGTGGCAATTGCTGCTCCGCAGCAGGAATCTCGATCTAAATCCGCTGGTTGACGCCGATTTTACGCTGCGCTATATCTTGTCCAGTGCTGCGCGTTACCGATAACGCGTAGTCGCTACCGCCATTGCATGCATGGGGCATGCAAGCGGCGCACCTCGTGATCGGCAACGGGACACCATGCGTCACCGCACTCCCAATCCAGCGAATCCGGGTTGCGCACTGGCGGAGCCGTCGTTCCCGTTCGTGCAGGCCGATGGCCAGCCGATCCTCTCCCGCGCCAAGCTGAGTGCCCTGCGTTCGCGGGGCAAGTCGCTTGCTGGCTATTCGCCGCCGCGCCACACCGCCTGATCCGGTTTACTGATCGGCCCATCCTTCTTGCCGGGCGCCTGTAAGGGCGCTGTTTGTGGGAGCGTGCTTGCACGCGATACACGGGTATCGCGAGCTATCGCGCGCAAGCGTGCTCCCACATAGCCAATGCACCACGAAGGTCGCTGGTCAGCTTTTTCCGCAGCACGTGGCGGAGGGTCATGTGTTGTCTGCTATCGACACTTTCGGGGTGGGGTGACTTGTGCGTACTAACCATGTTTTGACGAGGAAGACGCTTGTGCTGGCCGTGTGTACGGCCTTCGGCGTGATGGGATCGCCGGTATTCGCGCAGCAGGCGGCGCAGGCGGGCGATCCGCCGGCGAAGACCGAGAAAGAAAAGGCCGAGAAGGACAAGGCCGTGCAGATGAAGGCGCTGAGCGTCGTGGCGAACCGCTACGAGGCGACCAGCATCCGCATGGATTCCGTAAACACCGTGGACGTGCTGTCGGCCAAAGACCTGCAGAACACCGCGGTGCATAACGTCGCCGAGGCCCTCGGGCTGATGTCCGGCGTGAACGTCACCACGACCGGCACGGGCTATTTCGGCGGTATCGACGGCGCGGCACGCGGCGAAGGCATGTTTGCGTCCGTGCGCGGCTTGCCGTCGGAGTACAACGTCAACCTGGTCAACGGCAGCAACGTCGCCCAGGGCATGCCGTACAGCCGTAGCGTGCAGCTCAGCCTGTTGCCGCCTTCGGGCCTGCAGACCATCGTGCTGAACAAGACCTCGACCGCTGACATGGATGGCGATGCCATCGGTGGCACCATCGATTTCCGCACCCCCAGCGCCTTCGATTTCAAGAAGGACTTTAGTGGCAGCGTGACCGCCAGCGGCCGCGTGGAAAGCCGCGCACGCGATTACGGCGGCAGTGGCCTGGGCAGTGGTCTCGCGGGTGAACTGCAGAAGAAGTTCGGCGAGGAGAAGCAGTTCGGCTTCTACATCAGCGGTTACTACGATTACCGCAACATCGCCAATAGCGAGATCGGTGCGGCCGAAAGCGCCTCGAACGACGGCTCCTGGGCGTTCCTGCATGCGACCGCCGAGGGCGAAAACGCACCCGGGTACGACCCGCAGCACAACCTGACCAGCATCGGCACCAACGTCGGCATCGCCTCGGGCTTCGAGCGCCGCTACGGCGGCAACATGTCGTTCGACTGGAATATCGACCCGACCCTGCATGCGTATGCGAAGGCCTCGTATGCGTACGCGCTGACCGAGCAGAACACCACGTACAACCAGCTGCTGCCGCAGGATGTCACCTACGAACCCACCGCGACCCCGGGCGTGTACTCGCCGAACATCGGGCGCATCGCCAACCGCTTCTGGTTCGAGACCAACCCGGAGCGTGCGGACCTCGCCACCATCCAGCTGGGCGCGGACAAGACCGCGGGTGGCTGGACCATCTCGCCGAACGTGTTCTGGAGCATCGGCCGCAACGATCGCCCCGAGCATGTCGAGATCGACGGACGCGAGGACAAGTACTCGCAGGACAACTTCGCCTATAACCAGAGTTCGCTGCTGAACTACGGCGGAAGCCATTTCCCGTATCCGCAGCTCACGCCGGCGCTGCTGAACTCGGTGAACAACATCCAGAACATGTGGGCCAACGATTACGGCGAGGTCACCAAGATCCGCTCCGGCCAGAAGCGCGGCGGCGCCAAGCTCGACCTGCGCTATGACTTCGAGGACGGCCCGGTGCAGAACGTGAAGTTCGGCGTGAAGTACAGCGACAGCTCGCGCGAGTTCACCAACCGCGACTGGTCCACGGGCGGTATCGACGATGGCACCACGACGCTGGACGACCTCGGGATCTTCAAGGGCTATTACAACCAGATCTTCCCGGGCAAGTTCCCGTGGCGTACGCCCGAGGTGAGCCGCGCCGCGGTCGCCGCCCTCATCGACGCTCACGTACAGCCGTCCGACCTGGATACCTGCGGCCAGCTCGATTTCAACAACTTCAACTGCGACACCATGCGTGGTACGGAGGCGGTATCGGCCGCCTATGCCATGGCGACGATCCAGGAAGGCCCGTGGGAGATCATCCCGGGCGTGCGTTTCGAGCACACCTCGATCCACAACACGTTCTGGACCACGCCGCAGGATGCCGACGGCAACGAACTGCCGGGTCACTTCTCGAACAACCGCACCATCTACAACGAGCCGCTGGGCAGCCTGTTCATCAACTACCGCCCGGGCGGCAACGTCGTCTTCCGCGGCTCCATCTGGCAGAGCTATACCCGCCCGGCGTTCGTCCAACTGGGTGGCGGCGAGCAGATCAGCGTATCGAACGGCGTCACGACCATCACCCGCGGTAACCCGGATCTCGATCCGATCAAGGCCACCAACGTGGACCTGGGTGCGGAGTGGACGACCAACCACGGCGGCTTCTTCTCGCTCACCAGCTACTACAAGAAGCTGAGCGACTACATCTACGACAGCGGTGGTGGCCAGGCCAACCCGAACACCTCGGGCGTCGGCACGGTGCTGACGAAGACGCCGACCAACGGTGGCGATGGCCGCGTTTACGGTATCGAAGCGACCGCCCGGCAGAAGTTCGAGGACCTGCCGGGTGCCTGGAACGGCCTTGGCTTCAGCGTCAACGCCACGAAGCAGAACTCGCGCGTGGACCTGGGCCGCGAGGGCTTCGAACACGAGCGCCTGCAGCAGGCACCCCGGACCATGGCGAACGTGGAGCTGTTCTACGAGAAGTACGGCTTCTCGCTGAACCTGAGCTACCACTACACGGGGTCCTACCTGTCGACGTACGATTTCCTCAACCAGGGGGCGACCTGGGATGACCTCTGGCTGCGGCCGATCCGTCGCGTGGACCTGCATGCGGGCTACCAGATGGCCAACGGCCTGCAGTTCGACCTGCAGATCAGCAACCTGACGAAGCAGTACCAGTACTGGTCGCATATCGGCCGCTACAGCCTGGTGAACTCGGATAGCGTCGATGCCGGGCGTACCGCGCTGGTTACCGTGAAGTACTCGTTCTAGGCGGCGGAGAGGATCGATGACGGGCTGGCGTGAAGGCCAAACCACGGTGATGACGAAGCCGGTACCCCCGCGGGCCATCGGCTTCTGGGGCGGCCTGTCGGCCAATGTGCTGAACATGATCGGGATCGGGCCGTTCGTGACGATCCCGCTCGCGCTCTCCGCGCTCGCGGGGCCGGCCGTGTTGCTCGGCTGGATCGCGGGCGCGCTGCTCTGCCTTTGCGATGGCCTGGTGTGGGCGGAACTGGGCTCGACCATCCCGGAATCGGGTGGCCCATACCATTACCTGCGCGAAGCGTACGGCCGGGAGCGGGCAGGGCGGCTGTTCGGCTTCCTCTACCTGTGGCAGACGCTGCTCACGGCGCCGCTCTCGATCGGCTCGGCGGCGGTTGGGTTTGCCCAGTACGCCGGCTACCTCATGCCATCGCTCGGCGATAGCGGCAGGATCCTCATCGCCGCGACGCTTTGCCTGGTCAATACCGCGATCCTGTATCGCAAGGTTGGCGACATCCAGAAGCTGTCGCTGGTGGTGACCGTGGCTGTCGTCGCGGCGGCGGCGTGGATCGTGTTCACGGGCATCAGCCACTTTGACATGGCCACGGCGCGGCACTTCCTCGATGCACCGTCGCCGACGGGCAAGGGATTCTGGCTGGGGCTTGGCGCTGTGTCGCTGATCGCCGTATATGACTACGGCGGCTACAACAACGTATGCATGCTCGGTGGCGAGGTGAAGCAGCCGCGCCGAACGATCCCGCGTGCGGTGCTGATTTCGATTCCCGTGGTGGCCGTCCTCTACCTCGGCCTCAACGTGAGCATCCTCGGCGTGCTGCCCTGGGAAACCGCGTCGAAATCCACGGCGGTCGTGGCGGACATGATGCAGGCGGTGCATGGCGCGTGGGGCGGCACGGTCGCGGTGGTGCTCATCCTGGTCGCCAGCTGGGGTTCGGCGCTGGTGGTGCTGCTGGGTTACTCGCGCGTCCCGTATGCCGCCGCCGCGGACCGGCAGTTCTTCAAGCCGTTCGCGCGGCTGCATCCGCGTGATGGCTTCCCCACGGTGTCGCTGCTGTTCGTCGGCATCACGTCGGCGCTTGCCTGCTTCCTCTCGCTCGAGAAGCTGATCAGCATGCTGATGGTGGTGCAAATCCTGTTCCAGTACATCGCGCAGTGCTTCGCCGTCGTGGCCCTGCGTCGGCGCGGGCACGCCGCGGATGTGTTCCGCATGCCGCTGTATCCGCTGCCGATCGCCATCAGCGTCGCCGGCTGGCTCTATCTCGTCGCCACCAGTGGCGTCTCCACCATGCTTACCGCCGTGGTCGCGATCACGGCCGGCTGCATCCTTTTCCTTTGGCAAGCCCGGAGAACCCGTACGTGGCCGTTCCCCACCTGAAGTCCTGGGATGTGGCGGTCGTCGGAGAAATCTTCGCCGACCACATCTTCACCGGCTTCCCCCATTGGCCCCAGCCTGGCGAGGAAGTGATCGCGCAGGGGTACGTGCGCGAGCTTGGCGGCGGTAGCGTCAACACCGCCTGCGGGCTTTCGCGCCTGGGCCGCCGCGTACGCCTGGTCGGCCTCATCGGCGACGCGGACTTCGACTGGTTCGAGCAGCGCCTCGGCGAGTTCGGCGTCGGCATGGGCGGTATCCGCCTCGAGCACGATGGCACGGGCATCACGGTCAGTGTCTCGATGCGCGACGACCGCACGTTCTTCACTTATCCCGGTGCGAACCGCGGCCTGGCGGAATGGCTGACGGTACCCGCCGTCATCGCCGACCTCGCCGCCGCGCGCCACGTCCACTTTGCCATGCCCCTGTCACGGGAGCTGGCCGGATCCGTCCTGCCCGCGTTGCGCGCCGCGGGTTGCACGACGTCCCTCGATGTCGGCCACACGCCCGCGTGGCTCACCGATCCGGCGAACATGGCCACGTGCCGCGAGGTGGACCTGTTCCTGCCCAACGCGGCCGAGGCGGCGCTGCTATGCGGCGACCCCTCCGCCGAGGCGTACCTCGCCTGGGCCAGTGCGAACGGCTTGGCGCGCACCGTGCTCAAGCGTGGCGCCCTGGGCGCGCTGGCGATGGCTGGCGGGGTCACCAGTCAGGTGCCGCCCCCGGTCGTCGAGGCGATCGACACCACGGGTGCCGGGGATGCCTTCAACGCCGGCCTGATCGACGCGTGGCTCGATGACGAACCCCTTGGCCCTGCGCTGGAGCGCGCCTGCATCTGCGGCGCGCTGTGCAGCACGGCCCCCGGCGCCCTCGCGGCGCTGCCCCATTCCCCCCAATTGAGGACCCTTCGTGAACGGACGTACCGATCGTAAGATCGCGCTGGTTGGTGGGGGCGGCGTGCGCTCGCCCCTGGTCGTGTTTGGCGTGAACGAGGCCGCCGAGGCGCTCGGCGCCGCCGAGATGGTCCTTTTCGATCCGGACCGCGAGCGCCTGCAGGTGATGGTCGACCTGGGCAACGCGATCATCAGGCGCTCCGGCGGCGCGCTTCGCCTGCGCGGCGCCACGTCGATCGAGGACACGATCGACGGTGCGGATTTCGTGTTGAACAGCATCCGCATCGGCGGCATCGCCGGCCGCGCGGCGGACGAGCGCGTGGCCATCGAGCACGGTTACCCAGGCCAGGAGACCACCGGCCCGGCCGGCGTCGCCATGGGCCTGCGCACGGTTTCCGCGGCGATCGAATACGCGCGGCAGGTCGAGCGCCTGGCGCCTGACGCGTGGCTGGTGAACTTCACCAACCCGGCGGGCCTGATCACCCAGGCGGTGAACGACCACAGCAAGGCGCGCATCGTCGGCATCTGCGATACGCCCACCGAGCTTTTCCACAATATCGCGCGCGCGCTCGGCGAACCGTTCGAGGATGTCGAGTGCGACTACGTCGGGCTGAACCACCTGGGCTGGGTGCGCGGTGTCCGCGTCCGCGGCGAGGAGCGGATCGATAGCCTGATCGATAACGACGAGCTGCTGCGCAGCCTCTACCTGGCGCCGCTGTTCGATACGGCGATGATCCGTACCTTGCGGCTCATCCCCACCGAGTACCTGTTCTTCTACTACGAGCGGCGCCGCGCGCTCGGCAACCAGCGCCGCCAGGGCGGCAGCCGCGGCGCGGAGATCGGCAAGCTCAACGACGAGTTGTTCGCCGCGCTGCGTGCGCGGCTGGCGGCCGGGCAGGGTGACGAAGCGGTCGATATCTACGCGGCTTACCTCAACCAGCGCTCGGGTTCGTACATGAAGCTGGAAGCCGAGGGCGGCTCGGCGTTCGACCATGGCGTGAGCCTGGATGTCGATCCGTTCCGCGTGGCGACGGGTTACCACCGCATCGCTATCGATGTGATGAGCGCGCTGACCGGGGCGAAGCCGGCTCCGATCGTCGTGAATACCCGTAACCGCGGTGCGGTGCCGGACCTGCCGGATGAGGATGTGGTGGAGACGCTGTGCGATATCTCGCTGGACCGGATCGAGCCGCGCAAGCTGGCTCCGTTGCCGGATGAGGTGGCGGGCCTGGTGCGTTCGGTGAAGGCGTATGAGCGGGCTGCGATTGCGTCGGTGCTGGATAACTCGCGGCTGGGCGCGCGCAAGGCGATGCTGATCCACCCGGCGATCGGCGAGTGGAGCCCGACGGCGGACCTGATCGATGCGTTGATGGGCCACCCAAGCGAAGACGGCGACTGCCTGTGCCACCGCTAGGCGACTCACGCTCTCCTGTGGGAGCGCGCTTGCGCGCGATGCTTTTGGTTTGTCCTCTCGATCGGGCTCGCCTTCGGCTTCGCGGTTGCTCGGCTTGCACCATCGCTTCTAGCGCTCTGACGTCTCCGGAAAGAGCCCTTGGTGCCCACCCTCGCTGCTCAGACATGTCCTCGTCGTTCGAAAAGGTGTGCCCCTCCGGGGCAAATGTACCTATTGCCCTACGGGCGCGAACCGGCAGCCGGGCGGGGCTTTTCTACGAGACGTCGGGCGATCTCAACGGGTGGTTGCAACACCGTAGTCTGAACAGGACGGAGGTGGCCATCATGAGCAGAACAGTGCGGTTATGGCGTCACGTGTCGA
>NZ_JBVJMK010000006.1:170379-274950 GCF_055584245.1 Luteibacter sp. NPDC104163 | reverse complement strand
GGGGGTGGGGGGTGGGGGGGCGGGCGGGGCGCGCCCCCCCAAGGATACCCCCGCCGTTTTTTATTTTGGGGGGGGGGGGGGGGGCGGGTGGGGGGCCCCCCCCCCCCCCCCGCGCCCCCCCCCCCGCTCCCACAGGGCCTTTCGCCTTATTTGGCGGCCGAGGCGTCGTGGGCTTCGGTGGTGATGCGGATCTTGATCTCGTCCGAGACGTTCGGGACATAGGCGCCGACGCCGAAGTCCGAGCGCTTGATGGTGGCGGTGGCGTCGAAGCCAACCGTCTGTACCTTCATCATCGGGTGCGGGCCGACCTTGTTCAGGGTGACGTCCAGGGTGACCGGCTTGGTCACGCCGTGCACGGTCAGGTCGCCGGTGACCTTCAGCTTGCCCTTGCCCGCCGCGGTGACCTTGGTGCTCTTGAAGGTGACGTTCGGGTACTTGGCGGCATCCAGGAAGTCGGCGGACTTCAGGTGCTCATCGAGCTTAGGCACGAAGGTGTCCAGGCCGGCGAGCGGCAGGGTCGCTTCGACGGTGGAATCGGCCGGCTTGGCTTCGTCATAGACGAGCGTGCCATCGACCTGGCCCAGGTTGGCCGACGGGTTCGAGAAGCCGAAGTGGTTCCAGCTGAACAGGACCATGGTGTGGCCCGGGTCGAGCTTGTAGGTAACCGGGGCAGCGTTGGCGGCGCCGGCGGCGGCGAGCAGGCCCGCGAGGGCAACGTAACGGAGAGCGCGCATCGGTAGAACTCCTGCAGTGGGGTGGGTACTGCCAGTGGACAGCGGGACCACGAGGTCACCGCGGGAAACGATCAGAGGATCTGGGCCACTTCGTCGAAATCGAAGCGCGGCAGGCGGCCGAACAGGTTCTTGTCGGGATCGCCGTAGCCGATGTTCACGAGGAAGTTCGACTTCACGTGGGTGCCCGGGAAGAACTCGGCATCGAGGCCGGCCTGGTCATAACCGGACATCGGGCCGCAATCGAGGCCGAGCGAGCGGGCGGCCATGATCAGGTAACCACCCTGGAGGGTGCTGTTGCGGAACGCCGTGGCTTCGATGAGCGCGTCGTTGCCGACGAACCAGTCGCGCGCCGGGGCATGCGGGAACAGCTTCGGCAGGTGGTCGTAGAAGGCGAAGTCGGTGGCGATGATCGCGGTGACCGGCGCCTGCATCGTCTTCTCAGCATTGTTCTCCGACAGGAACGGCTTCAGGCGCGCCTTGGCATCCTGCGACTTGATGAAGATGACGCGGACCGGCGACGAGTTCGCCGAGGTCGGGCCCATCTTCATCAGGTCGTACAGTTCCTTGAGCTGCCCATCCGTCACGTCCTTGTCCTGCCAGGCGTTGAAGGTGCGGGCGTGGCGGAACAACTGGTCAAGCGTGGCAT
Organism: Luteibacter sp. NPDC104163; assembly: GCF_055584245.1. Classification (NCBI taxonomy): domain Bacteria; kingdom Pseudomonadati; phylum Pseudomonadota; class Gammaproteobacteria; order Lysobacterales; family Rhodanobacteraceae; genus Luteibacter; species Luteibacter sp. NPDC104163. The sequence goes on along the minus strand of NZ_JBVJMK010000006.1, from coordinate 273,570 downwards.
CGGAAAGCGGAGCGCTCATGGGATTCCTTGTACAGTGAACGGGCGCCGGTCTAACCGGCAAGGCCAACAGTGTAAGGGTCGCGGCCTGCCTCGTGGACCCATCTGGCAGGAACGAACTGTGTCGAATTCGACAACAATCCGGTACGAGGGGTCGCGGTGAGTGCCGCGATGCTGCCCCGTGGTTCATGCTGGGTGATCACGGACGGCGCCGCCGGCAACCGTCGGCAGGCGCTCGCGCTCGCCGAGGCGCTGACCCCGTCGATCCGCGAGCTCGTCGTGGAGCTGCGCACGCCGTGGGCATGGGCCGCGCCGCGACTCCTGCCCGGCGGGCGCATGGCGCTATCGCGCCGCGCGGAAAGCCTGGAGCCGCCCTGGCCGACCCTGGTGATCGGCTGCGGCCGCGCCGCCGCCTGGGCGACCCGGCAGGTGCGTGCGTGGTCGGGTGGCCGCACCCTCGCCGTGCAGGTGCTCGACCCGCGCATCGCGCCGCGGCACTGGGACCTCGTCGTCGCCCCGAAACACGATGGGCTGCACGGCGCGAACGTGCTGACCCCCGTGGGCTCGCTGAATCCGGTGGATGACACGTGGCTGGCGGACGCGCGCGAGGCCTTCGCCGCCTTCGGTGACCTGCCGGGCCCAAGGATCGGCCTCCTGCTTGGCGGCCCGCGGCATGGGGGTGCGCCGGATACCGCCGGACTCGCCGCGCTACTGGAAGCCGTGAAGCAGCGCGTGGCGCGTGAGGGCGGCTCGGTAATGGCCGTGGCCTCGCGGCGCACGCCGGGCGCGCTGCTGCCGATGGTCCGTGCCGCGTTCCACGACATCCCCGGTTTCCTGTGGGCGCCCGACGATGGCGATCCGAACCCCTACCCCGGCGTGCTCGGCTGGGCCGACCGCCTGGTGGTTACGCCCGACTCGGTGAACATGCTTTCCGAAGCCTGCGCCACGGGGCGGCCGGTGCACACGCTGGTGAGCGCACCGCTACCCGCGAAGCTCGAACGCTTCCACGCGGAACTGCGCGCCACCCGCCGCCTCCACGACATCGAGGCCAGCACGCCACCCACCCAGCCCATCCTCCGCGAAACCGAACGGATCGCCGCGGAAGTGCGCAGGCACCTGGGCCTGGCGGGCTGACAAAAGCGCTTGCCCTTGTGGGAGCGCGCTCGCGCGCGATGGGGCTGGCGGCGAGCACCCATCGCGCGCAAGCGCGCTCCCACAGGTCAGGCATCGACGTAGCGCGCGGCGTCGCCTACCCAGCGCGCGATGAGCTGCTCACATCGCGCGGCGTGGTCGCGCATCATCGCTTCCGCGACGCGCTGGACATCCGGCATGAGGTGCGCATCGCGGGTGAGGTCGGCGATGCGGAACTGTAGTTGTCCGGTCTGCCGCGTGCCCAGCACTTCGCCGGGGCCGCGTAGCTCGAGGTCTTTCTCCGCGATGCGGAAACCATCGTTGGTCTCGCGCATCACCTGCAGGCGCTCCTTCGCGAGGCGCGATAGCGGCGTCTGGTAGAGCAGCACGCAGGTGGAGGCGATGGAACCGCGGCCGACGCGTCCACGCAGCTGGTGCAGCTGGGCCAGGCCAAGTCGCTCGCTGTTCTCGATCACCATGAGGCTCGCATTGGGCACGTCCACGCCGACCTCGATGACGGTGGTGGCGACCAGCACGGCGATCTCGCCGGCCTTGAAGGCATCCATCACCGCCTGCTTTTCCTTCGGCTTCATGCGGCCATGGATCAGCCCGATGTTGAGGTCGGGGAGGCCCGCCACGAGTTCGGCGTGCGCCACCTCGGCGGCCTGCGCATTCATCTGCTCGTTTTCTTCAATCAGCGTGCAGACCCAATATACCTGCCGGCCTTCCATGCACGCGCCGTGGATGCGTTCCATGACGTCGTAGCGGCGTTCGTTGGAAATGGCGACGGTCTGCACCGGCGTGCGCCCGGGCGGAAGTTCGTCGATCGACGACACATCGAGATCCGCATACGCGCTCATCGCGAGGGTACGCGGGATCGGCGTGGCCGTGAGCACGAGCTGGTGCGGGATGAGTTCGCCGCTGGCGCCCTTGTCACGCAGCGCCAGCCGCTGGTGCACGCCGAAGCGGTGCTGCTCGTCGACGATGACGAGGCCGAGCTTGTGGAACACGACGCCTTCCTGCATGAGCGCGTGCGTGCCCACGACGACGTGCGCCGTGCCTTCCGCGGCATGGGCGAGCGTCGCCTTGCGCGCCCTGCCCTGCACCTTGCCGGCAAGCCATTCGACATGCAGGCCCAGCGGCTCCAGCCACGCACGGAAGTTGCGCAGGTGCTGCTCGGCAAGCAGTTCGGTCGGTGCGACGAGCGCCACCTGATAACCGGCTTCGACCGCAGTGAGCGCAGCCAGCGCAGCGACCACGGTCTTGCCGCTGCCTACATCGCCCTGCACGAGACGCAGCATCGGATGCGCACGGGCGAGGTCGCGACCAACTTCACCGGCGACGCGCGCCTGCGCTTTCGTCAGCGCGAACGGCAATGCTTCGAGCATGCGCTCACGCAAGCTGCCCGCGCTCTTCAACGCCGGCGCCTTGCGCTTCTTCACCGCCGCGCGCATGCGGCGCAGCGTGAGATGCTGGGTGAGCAGTTCTTCGAAGGCGAGGCGCTTCTGCGCGGGATGGCCGCCCTCTTCCAGCTGGCGCAGGTCGACATCCGGCGGCGGCCGGTGCACGTACAGCAGCGCATCGCGCAACGAGGTGAGGCCGAGCGGGCGGCCTACCTCGGCGGGAATCAGTTCGAGCCGGTCATCGCCCGGCAGGTGGAACAGCGCCTTCGCGATGACGCTGGCGAGCCTTCGCGGGCCAAGGCCTTCCGTGGTCGGATAGACCGGCGTGAGGCGCTCGTCGACGACGACCGCCTCGTCGCTTTCGATCCGCTGGTATTGCGGGTGCACCATCTCCAGGCCTTGCGGGCCCTGGCGCACCTCGCCGAAGCAGAGCAGGCGCGTGCCCTTCTGCAACTGATCCATCTGCGATTTGCGGAAGTGGAAGAAGCGCAGCAGCAGCGCGCGGCCGGAGTCGTCGCTGATGATCACCTTCAGCTGCATGCGGCCGCGGAAGCTGCGCTCGACGAAATCGACGCTGCCCTCCACCTGCACGTGCATGCCCGGGCGGAGGTCGCCGATGGACACCACGGTGGTGCGGTCTTCGTAACGCAGCGGCAGGTGGAACCAAAGGTCCTGCACCTCGCGCAGGCCGAGCTTGCCGAGCGTCTCGGCAAGCGCCGGCCCCACGCCACCGAGCGTCGTCAGGGGCGCGCGACCCGGATCCGCCACGCTGGGCGCGGCGGGTGGCGTGCTGGTGCTGCGGGCCACGGGAATGGCGGTGCCCTTGCGGTTACGGCAGGACGAGGATCGCGTCGACCTCGACGTGGGCGCCCTTCGGCAGGCCCGAGACCTCGATGGTGGAACGCGCCGGGTACGGCTGCTGGAAGTACTCGGCCATCACCGCGTTCACCGCGGCGAAGTTGCCGAGGTCGGTCACGTAGATGCCGACGCGGACGATATCCGCCAGCTTGCCGCCCGCGGCTTCGGCCACGGCGACCAGGTTGTCGAACACGCGGCGGGTCTGCGCGGTGATATCGCCTTCCACGAGGTTGCCGGTGGCCGGATCGAGCGGGATCTGCCCGGAGAAGTACACGGTGTTACCGGCGCGCACGGCCTGCGAATACGGGCCAATGGCGGCCGGCGCCTTGTCGGTGGCGATGATGCTGCGGGTCATGGGCGATCCTCCGGAATAAGACACCCAGTCTAAACCGTGAGGGGCTTTCTTGTGGATGGGGGGATCCGCCGTGGGGGGGGGGGGGGGGGCGGGGGGGGGGGGGGGGCGGCCCCCCCCCCCCCCCCCCCCCCGCTCCCACACCTTTAGAGCGGGTGGCGGTACACGCCGCTGACGACGCCGGTGCGGCGGACGCGGCGCATGACGTCGGCGAGGTGCTTGCGGCCCTTCACCTCGATCGCGAACAGCAGCGTGGCTGCCGTGCTGTCACGCTCGATGTATTCCACGTTCTCGATGTTCGACCCGGCATCGGCGATGGCGGCCGCCACCGTGGCGAGGACGCCCGGGCGGTTGAGCACTTCGATACGCAGCTCGGCGCGGTAATCGCCGGTGACATCGCGATCCCATTCGATCGCCACGATGCGTTCCGGCGTCTTGCGGAACTCGGCCACGTTCGGGCATTCCACCCGGTGCACGACGATACCCTTGCCGGAAGAGAGGAAGCCGACGATCTCGTCGCCCGGCAACGGATGGCAGCAGTTGCCGAAGCTGAGCACGCCACGCTCGGCACCGCTGATGCGGATCTTCTCGACGGCGTGCTCGGCGGCCGCCTGCGGCTGCGATTCGCGCGGGCCCATGGCGTGGACCAGCTGGCTGGCCACCTGGTCGGCGAAGCGATTGCCCAGCGCGATCTCGGACAGCAGTTCCTCGAGGCGCTTGAACTTGGCTTCGTCGAGGAAACGATCGAGCACCGCCGGCGGGATCGCGTCGAGGCTGAGCCCGCGGGCATCCAGCGCGCGGTCGAGCATGCGGTGGCCGAAGTCGACCGCATCCTCGTGCTGCAGGTGCTTCAGGTACTGGCGGATCGCAGTGCGCGCCTTGCCGGTGACCACCGCTTCCAGCCACGCCGGGTTCGGCACGGCGGAAGGCGCGGTGATGATCTCGACCACCTGGCCCGAGATGAGACGGGTGCGCAGCGGCACCAGCTTCTTGTCAACGCGCGCGGCGACCGCATGGTCGCCCACGTCGGTATGCACGGCGTAGGCGAAATCGAGCGCGGTGGCGTTACGCGGCAGCGAGAAGATCGCGCCACGCGGGGTAAACAGGTACACCTCGTCCGGGAACAGGTCGATCTTGACGTTTTCCAGGAACTCGGCGGCCGACGGCGTGCTGGCCTGGCTGTCCGCCAGCGCGGAAATCCACTCGCGCGCACGCAGCTGCGCGTTGTTGGCCGGGCCCGAATCGGTCTTGTACGCCCAGTGCGCCGCCACGCCGCGTTCCGCCACGGATTCCATCTCCGACGTGCGGATCTGGATCTCGATGGGTGCGCCGAACGGCCCGAGCAGCACGGTATGCAGCGACTGGTAGCCATTGCCCTTGGGAATGGCGATGAAATCCTTGAAGCGCGCATCGACCGGCTTGTACAGGCCGTGGACCGCGCCGAGCGCCATGTAGCAATGCATGGCGGTATCCGTCACCACGCGGAACCCGTACACATCCATGAGCTGCGCAAACGATTTGTGCTCGTTGCGCATCTTCGAATAGATGCTCCACGGGCTCTTGATCCGGCTGACCGCGCGGCCAGGGATCTTGTCGGCGGCGAGGCGGCCTTCCAGGGCCATCTCGATCTTCGCCATGGCCTCGCGACGGTTGCCCAACGCGGCGCGGATGCGCTCGCCGATGATGCGGTGGCGGTCGGGATACAGGGCCTTGAAGCCAAGATCCTGCAGCTCGGCCTTGAACTTGTTCATGCCCAGCCGCTGTGCGATCGGGGCGTAGATCTCCAGCGTTTCACGCGCGATGCGGCGGCGGGACGCGGCGTCCTTCGCCCCGAGCGTGCGCATGTTGTGCAGGCGATCGGAGAGCTTGATCAGGATGACGCGCAGGTCGCGCGCCATCGCGAGCAGCATCTTGCGGAAGCTCTCCGCATCCGCTTCGGCGCGGGTGGAGAAGCGCATCTTGTCGAGCTTGGTGACACCATCGACCAGCTCGGCGACGGTTTCGCCGAACGCGCCGGCGAGTTCCTCGCGGCTGAGGTGCGTGTCTTCGAGCGTGTCGTGCAGGATCGCCGCGATGATCGTCTCGGCATCGAGGCCAAGCTCCGCGAGCACCTGCGCCACCGCGACCGGGTGGGTGATGTACGGCTCACCGGATTTGCGTGTCTGCCCGTCGTGCGCCAGCGCGCCAACCAGGAAGGCGCGGCGGATGCGCATGACCTGCTCTTTCGGCAGGTACGCGCCCACGCGATCTTCCAGCGCCTGCACATAGGCCGGCACCGGGGTGTCGTCGGAGACGTCGGTCAGTTTTTTGGCGGGGATGACTTCCATGGGAATGCCTCGCGCCCTGGTTCAGGCGACCTGGCCTCCCGCGCGCGGCTGCGAGAGCCGCGCTTCAACAACGTGCGCAGTGAACGGATGAACGCAGGGTCGACAGGGACCCGGCGTCATCAGTCATCTCCACCCTTCGAGAGGTCGTCGTCCACTTCCGTGGCGGCCCACTCGAGGGCTTCGCGCTCGGCACGCTCGCGAGCGGCCTTGTCGATTTCGTCGATCATCTGCTCATTGACGCGGCGATCGGCGATCTCGCGGAGGGCGAGCACGGTCGGCTTGTCGTTGTTCGGATCGAGCGTGGGCTCAGCGCCCTTGGAGAGCTGGCGAGCGCGCTTGGTCGCCATGAGCACGAGCTCAAAGCGGTTGTCGACTACCTCGAGGCAGTCTTCGACGGTAATACGGGCCATTTCAAATCCTTGACAACAAAGACACTTATGACCGTGCAGTTTAGCGGCCCAGCCCGTTGGCTGTCCATCAGGGGGAGGGGTATCATGTCGGGTTCTGGCCAGGAAGGACGGGCGTTAGTGCAAATAATAAAACCAAGCGGTACACTAAAGTATCGCCCCACCCCCAGAGTCACCCCGATGGACCCCAAGATCAACTTCAAGCGGCTGGCCCGCCTCGCGTTCGGCCTGGTGGCCATGACGCTGCTGGCGGCCTGCCACGTGGCCCCGCCGCGTACGGATGACCCGAACGAGAACCTGAACCGCAAGGTTTACGCGTTCAACGACAAGCTCGACAAGGCGGTGATCCGCCCGGTCGCGGTCGGTTACCGTAATGTGACCACCCCGGGCGTCCGCACGGCGGTGAGTGATTTCTATACGAATATCCGCCTTCCGATCACCATCGGTAACCAGCTGCTCCAGGGCCGTCCGGGCCAGGCGGCGGTGACCACGGGCCGGTTCATCGTGAACCTGGGCATCGGCTTCCTGGGCTTCAAGGACCCGGCGAGCATGCTGGGCATGCCGCTGTATGACAGCGACTTCGGCGTGACCCTGGCCCGTTGGGGCGTGCCCGAAGGCGAGTACCTGGTGCTCCCCTTCGTCGGCCCGACGACGGTCCGCGACGTCTGGCGCCTGCCGGTGGATAGCTACTTCTTCGATCCGCTGAGCTACCTGTCGCGCAACCACGATTTCCACCATGGCCAGTACTACGTGCCGTCGGTGCTATACCTCGTGACCCTGCGCGCCCGTGCGATCGATGCGGAGAGCTTCCTGGCGTCGGCGTACGACCCGTACGTGTTCATGCGTGATGCGTACCGCCAGCGGCGCCTGTACCAGATCTACGACGGCAACCCGCCGGCGGATGTGATCGAGCAGATGCAGGGCCTGAACGACACCAAGGATTTCGACCCGGATGAGCTGCTGAAAGAACAGCACACGTGGGAGAAGCAGAACGGGCAGAACCCGGACTGATAATTCAAGAAGGCCGCCTCCGGGCGGCCTTTTTTTGGTTAGTCGTTTGCTTACGCAATCCCCGGTCGTCCCGGTTGACCTGGTCCCAGGAACGAACGGCGAGCTCCTACGCGCGAAAAAAAGCCGCGAACCATGAGCGTTAAGCCCTCGTGCCGATTGCCGAGCATTTACCATCGGCGCCGGCGTCCTCGGAAAACCCGCTCGATGCGGCTACGACCCGTACCAGGGTATCTGGCGCCAGACGACGACGCCGGAAGTCGAACTCGGAGGATTCCATACTCATGCGTTGTAAGATCATTTTTGGCGCTTGCCTACTTGCTATGAACCTTTCCGTCTCGGCTTCAACGACTGACGAACACCCCGTCAGCGTGCTGTTCATCGGGAACAGCCTGACCTACTACAACGCGATGCCAGCGACTTTCGCACGGATGGTTGAACGCACGCAGCCGGGCATGCGCCTTTACGTCCGTTCCGTGGCCAGTGATGGCGCGATGCTCGAGGACCACTGGAAGCTTGACTGGACGCGCACGCGACTGGCCGAACGCCATTGGGATTTTGTCGTGTTGCAGGACCAGGGGGCGTTATCGCGCTGGGTGGAAGACGGCAAGTCGCACCAGGCTCCGCCTGCATCCCTTGATGCCTATGTCGACAAATTCGCCCGACTGGCCCGCGACGCTGGCTCGACGGTCGTACTGTACGAAACCGCTCCCACGGGTGCCGATCGCATGCCCTACATTGCCTGGGCGTACACCCAGGCTGCCAATCGTGAACGTGCGATCCTGGCGCCGGCAGGTAGCGTGCTGTATGCGTTGGATGACGACGCGAGGAAAATCATGCTTCCCAAGGGCGGCGGAGGACATCCTTCACCGCGAGGCTCTTGCGTCATCGCCGCGACCCTTGCCTCGGCCATGTTTCGGGCTCCTTCTCAACCCATGCTCGACTCCTGCGCCTCTGGGGACGAGGCGGTCCGCGCCGCGGGCCCATTGATCGACCGTCAACTTGTGAGCATGGGGCAGCCCGGTGGCTACCATGTGCCGGCGGCGCCGCACTTTGATCCACCTCCGTCAGTCACCCCCGGGCAACCGGTGGGGGTGAGCGACACGGCGGGCAGGTGGTACGCGAGGGAGAGCGGTCTCCCCATGAGCTTTGGTGTGCGCCTTTCATTTGGAAAGGCAACCGTTGAGCCAGAGGTGGCGATCGACAACTACGGCGTAAACACCCGGCAAGGCATGCGGATCGATAGCGTGGACCGTGCTCACGGACTGATACGTATCGACTCGCATGGTGATGGGCGTACGTATCGATACACCCTCGCCCGGCACGGCAATACGCTGTCCGGCTACCTTGCCGCATATGTGAACGGGGGAACCACGTATACGCCGGTCTCATTCGTCCACAGGGATGCCGCAGACGGCCACTTCACGCGCCTTGATGACCTGCAAGGTACGTTTGATCGCGAGCGCAAGGAACTAGGCCTCGACGCAGCCTTACTCGGACGCTACAAGGCGCTCAATGCCTGGCTGGGCACTGAGGAGGTGAAACGCGTTGCATGGGCGGATCCAGCGTCGGACGCCTGGTATGCGCTCCTCACCGGCCAGAACTACGCTGATCTCGGCAACGATACCCTGGCCCTCGAGTACTACACGTTCGCGGTGCGGCACTTCCCAAAAAGCTATGACGCATATGGCGCGCGCGGCCAACTATTGGAACGCATGGGGCGTTTTGGTGAGGCTCTCCCGGACCTGACGCGAGCTGCCGCCATGCTTGCCGCGGATCACCGCAGTGACGGCGAGACGGAATACTCGTGGCGGCGCGATCGCGTTCGACAGTCGCTGATGCCGCGCCAGAAGGACTCACCCGTAGCTACGCAATAAGCGCAATGAACGGCGAAGCTACAGCAACGTGCTGTCGCCGGACACGCGGGCCAAGGCTTCAAGGCCCTTCGGTACGGTGGTTGTGGGAGCGCGCTTGCGCGCGATCACCTACAGAGCGGCGAAGCCGTATCGATCAGCGAGCCGCAGCGATCGCGGTCACCGGCAGTTGCGGGCCACTGGTCGTCACCATCGCGCCCATCGTCAACACGCTCAGCAGCACGGCGGCGGCGAAGAAGGTCTTCAGCAGGAAGGTTTCGGCTTTCATGGCAGGTCTCCGTGATCGAAAAGGTGAGCCCGAGAGCTCTTGCCATGGATCTTGCATCCGCCGTGCCAACATCGAGTCTGGTTCGCAAACCGCGCTGTAAAGCCATTTCGTCCTGACTTTGAGATGCGAGCTTTGCTGTCCGCGGACGAAGCCGTGTCCGGCCAGACCTGTCCGCACGCCGGACACGAAGCGAGCTTTAGCTCTCCAAACACCATGCCTCAGTGTGTCCGGGAGGCCTGGGTGCCCAACCTCGAGGCGAGTTCCGGACAAGGGAGCGGCCGAAGGCCACATAAGTACATTTGCGCCGCAGGCGCACTCCGATACGGACGTGGAGGACTGTTTGAGCAGCGAGGGTGGGCACCCGGGCCTCTTTCCGGAGACGTCAGAGCGCGAGGCGGCGTAAGCCGCTGACCACATGCATTCGCGCCAGCGGATGAACCGATTCGATAGCGCGAAGCCGAAGGCGAGCCCGCTCGATCAAGCACAAAAAACCCGGCACATGGCCGGGCTTTTGGATACGGGTATCGCGCGCAAGCGCGCTCCTACAGGAGCTGGGCTAGATCAGCGAGCTTACGCCCGAGACGCGGGCCAGTGCTTCCAGGCCCGTGGGGACGTTCGCGACGTTCAGGGCCTGGCCCTTCTGCCGCGCATGCGCCAGTAGCGCCAGCACCGTCGCCAGGCCCGCGCTATCCGCCTGGGTGACGCCGGCGAGATCCAGCGTTGCCGGCTTGCTCCGGTCAAGCGCCGAGCGACCCGCCTCCAGGACCGACGCCGACGTAGCAAACGTCAACGCGCCGGAGACCCGCAGGGCCCCCGGCGCATCAGCCAGCTGGTACGTGGCCGGCTGGATCACTTGCCGCCGCCGGCCGCCTGGCCGCCGTTGGTTTCCTGCTTCATCTCGTCGATCGCGCCGGCGCCCTTCTGCTCAAGGTCGGCCGTGAGCTTGTCCAGGCCTTCCTTCTTGATCTCGGCATCCACCTGGTTGCGGTAGTTCGTGATGTACGAGATGCCCTCGATGATCACGTCGTACGCCTTCCAGTCGCCGCTCTGGCTCTTACGGAACGCGTAGTCGACCGAAACCGACTTGCCGTCGTCCAGCATGACCTGCGTACGCACCACGGTGCGCTTGTTGTTCAGATCACCCGAGAACGGAAGCACCTTCACCTTGCCACGGGTGTAGTTGAGCAGGCCCTCGGCGTAGCGGTGGGTGATCGAGTTGTAGAACGCCTTGGCGAAGCGCTCGCGCTGCTGCGGCGAGGCCTTGGTCGCGTTCTGGCCGAGCACCAGGATCGAGGCGTAGTCGATGTCGAAGTGCGGCAGGAACGTGTCGTCGATGACGGCGATCAGCTTTTCCTTGTCGTTCTTCAGTTCGGCCTGGTGGCCCTCGATGGCCTTGGAGAGGTCATCGGAGATCTGCTGCACGACCTGCTGGGGCGACTGGCCCTGCGGGGCCGCAGCCGGAGCGGTGGCCTGGGCGAAGACCGGCGCGGCGGCGACGGTGCCGACGGCGAGGGCGATAGCGAGGGAAAGCTGACGCAACATGCGGGTATCTCCTGGACCGGCTTACTTCTTGCCGGCGTTATCGGGTTGGGCGCCGCCCTGGCCATTGCCTTGGGCGTTACCGTTGTTTGAGCTCGGGGAGCCGTTCACGAGGAACTTGCCGATCAGGTCCTCCAGCTGGAGCGCGGACTGGGTCAGCACGAGCTGGTCCCCATCCGCCAGGTACTCCGGCGACCCGCCTGGCTGGATCGCAACATACTGGCTACCGATCAAACCGCTTGTGAACACCGCGGCCGCCGAGTCATCCGGTATCCGGGAGTAGCGCTTGTCGATCGCAAGGGTCACCGTGGCCTCGACCGCACCCGGCTTGACCACCACCGATTCCACGCTGCCGATGGGCACGCCGGCCATCTTCACCGCGGCGCCGGCCTGCAGGCCGCCGATGTTGGTGAAATCACCCGTGACATGGAAGGTTCCGCCCAGGCGATCCGGGGCGCTGCCGCCGCCGAAGAACTTGCCGAGCATCTCTTCCAGCTGCTGGGCCGGACGGGTGAAGGCGAGCTCACCGCCCTCCTTCACCGGGTTCTTCGAGTGGCCGAACTGCAGGCCGATGTACTGGTCGCCGAGCAGGCCGCTGGTATAGATGGTGGCCACGGAATCGTCCGGGATGTCCTTGCGGGCATCGTCGATCGCCAGGGTCACCCTGGCCTCCTCCTTGCCCGGCACCAGCTCGATCGACGAGACCGAACCGACGCGGACACCGGCGATCTTCACCGGGGCGCGGACCTTGAGCTGGCCGACGTTGGCGAAGCGGGTCTCCACGTTGTACGTGGAACCGCCGTGCTGGTTGGCGACGGAGGTGGTCTGGGTGGCGAGGTAAGCCAGCGCGGCGAAGCCAAGCACGATGAACAGGCCGGTGCCGACGGCATAGGAACGTCTCTGGGTCACGGCACGATCCTCGAGGTAGATGCGAAAAGGGTTGCGTTCATGGCGGGCCTCCCTGCCTTCAGATCAGGAACGAAGTAAGGACGAAATCCAGCGCCAGGATGGCAATGGACGAGGCGACCACCGTGCGCGTGGTGGCGTACGCGACGCCTTCGCTGGTGGGCGGGGTGGCGTAGCCCTGGAACACCGCGATCAGCGAGACCACGATGCCGAAGGCAAAGGACTTGAGCAGCACGCCGTTGACGATGTCCTTGTGGACATCCACCGCGGCGGTCATGTTGGACCAGAAGGTGCCGTTATCGATGCCGAGCCAGGTCACGCCGACCAGGTGGCCACCGAACACGCCCATGGCGCAGAACACGATGCCGAGCAGCGGCAGCGCGATGACGCCGGAGAGGAAGCGCGGTGCGATGACATAGGCGATCGGGTCGACCGCCATCATTTCCATCGCGTCGAGCTGGTCGGTCGCGCGCATCAGGCCGATCTCGGCCGTGATCGAGGTGCCCGCGCGGCCAGCAAAAAGCAGCGCGGTGACCACGGGGCCAAGCTCGCGGTAGATGGCGATCGCCACGACGGTACCGGTGGCCGAGGTGCCGCCGAAGATCGACAGCACGTCGTACAGCTGCAGGCCCAGCACCATGCCGACGAACAGGCCGCAGGTCATGACGATGGTGAGGCTCATCGCGCCGATGAACCAGATCTGGCGGATGGTCTCGCGGAAGTAACGGAGGCTACGCGGGATCGCCGCGAGGATCGTCAGCAGGAACAGCCCGCTCGCGCCGATCTGCGCCAGGCTGCGGACGACGACATTATCTTCCCTGGTGGTCATGCCTTGTCTCCGGGAAACCCCAGCTGCGTGGCGTAGTCGCCTGCCGGGTACTGGAACGGAACCGGGCCATCGGCCTGCCCGCCGAAGAACTGTGCCGTCCAGGGCGAACCATCGCTGGCGAGCGTAGCCGGCGCGCCCTGCGCGACGACCTTGCCGTTGGCGATAAGGAACACGTGGTCGGCCACCTTCTGCACGGCGGCGAACTCATGCGCCACCAGGATGCTGGTGATGCCGAGGGTTTCGTTGAGGGTGCGGATAAGCAGCAGCACCTGGTTCAGCGAGATCGGATCGAGGCCGACGAACGGTTCGTCGTACAGGATCAGTGCCGGGTCGAACACGATGGCGCGGGCCAGCGCCACGCGGCGGGCCATGCCGCCGGATAGCTCGGTGGGCATGAGCCGCGCGGCACCGCGCAGGCCCACGGCCTGCAGCTTGTTGAGCACGATGTTGCGGATGAGTTCTTCCGGCAGCTTCGTGTGCTGGCGCAGCGGGAAGGCCACGTTCTCGAACACGTCGAAATCGGTAAGCAGCGCGGAGTTCTGGAACAGGTAGCCGATGCGCTCGCGCAGCTCGAACAGCTTCTCGCGCGAAAGCTCCGGCACGTTCTCGCCGTTCACTTCCACCGTGCCCTCATCGCCGCGCATCTGCCCGGTGATGTGCTTCAGCAAGGTGGTCTTGCCGGTGCCGCTGGGGCCCATGATGGCGGTGACCTTGCCGCGCGGGATATCGAGATCCAGCGCGTCGAAGATCGTCTTGCCATTGAGCACCGTGGTCAGGCCGCGTACGCGGACGATGGCATCGTCGGTCATGGTGCGAGCAGTTCCTCGATCAGTGCCTCATGGCGTTTCGCCGCCCATTTCGCGCGGAGGCGGACGGCACGGACGATCGACTGCAGGTCGGCCAACGCATCTTCAAACCGATCGTTGACGATGATGTAGTCGAACTCGTGCGCGTGCGCGATTTCCTCGCGGGAATTGAACAGGCGGCGTTCGATGACGTCAGGGGCGTCCGAACCTCGACCGCGCAGGCGGCGCTCGAGTTCCACGCGCGAGGGCGGCAGGATGAACACGCTGACGCAGTCGGCCTTGCCCTTGCGGACCTGGCGGGCCCCCTGCCAGTCGATCTCGAGCAGGACATCCACGCCCGTGGTGAGCTTGTCCTCGACCACCGTGCGCGAGGTGCCATACAGGTTGCCGTGGACCTCGGCGTGCTCCAGGAAGATGCCATCCGCGATCTCGCGCTCGAAATCCGGCCGTTCCACGAAGAAGTAGTGGCGGCCGTACTGCTCACCCACGCGCGGCGGGCGCGTGGTGTGCGAGATAGACAAGGAGATCTGCGGTTCGCGCTCGAGCAGCGCATTGACCAGCGTGGATTTGCCCGCGCCCGAGGGCGCGGCGACCACGAACAGGGTGCCGTCACTCATCCGCGGGGATCTCGTTGGGGGGTCATGGCTCTTTCCCGTAACGCAAAGCGGGATTGTAGCCGGAATCGTGGGTTGGCCGCCTTGCAACGGCCTTTCCCACCCATGCCGGGATAGGCGAACCGACCCCGGAAAGCCCCCTCAGTGGCCCTGGCTACCAAACACAGCCAGCATCGCCGCCATGCCGACCAGGAACGCGAAGCCGACCCACACCGCCATAAGGATCCAGAAAACACCCTTCGGCGCAGGCGGATTCACCTGGCCGGTGGTGCGCCAGCGTGCCACCCAGCTCATCTGCCCCTGCAGGTAGTAGTGGGTGAAGAAGAACAGGGTGACGTTGCCGATATCCGGCACCAGGCCGTAGGCGGGCAGCTTCTCACGCATGGAGCGGGCCATGGAGAACATGGCCACGTAGCGGAACACGATCATCGCCAGGCCCAGCAGGAAGAACAGGCCGAAGTAGGACATCACGCCCATGATGGCGCCGAGCCCGGGGTCGGGTGTGTCCAATGACCGGTTGAGCACCACGCCCATCATCACGAACCAGGTGACCGGCAGCAGGCACACCGAGATCACCAGCCACATCGTGGCCTTGCTGGCCGGATCGATCTTCTTGATCCACGACGCCTGCACGAACTGCCAGATCAGGGCCATCAACCCGCCGACGAAGAGATCGATCACGAAGATCAGCGCCCAGTGCATGTCGGGCGGCGGCGGCAGGTCATTATTCAGCGCGGCGGCCGGCATGCCCGGCGCCCGCGCCATCGGCGGCGGCATGGCGATACCCAGGATCATGTGCAGCGGCTGCCAGTCGGCCATGCCCTCGCGCCAGCCCATGGCGGTCGCCTCGACCTTTCCTTCGGCGATCCACGCGCGCAGCGTGGCCTCGTCGTACGGGCCAAAACGCTCGTCGTTTCGGCCTACCCAGATCTTGCTTTCGTCTGCCATTGCCCCTGTTCCCTTGCCCGGCGTGATGTCGCTGGCGAGTATGCCCAACGCGGGGCGCGGGCGTCACGCGACCAGCGGCGGCGTGACGGGCGCATAGCGCGCCGGCGATACGCCGACCACGCGTTTGAACGCATGGGAGAAGGCACTCTCGGAGCCATAACCCAGGTCGCGCGCCAGGGTTGCGACCGGCACGCTGCCACGCTGCAGCGCCTGGCAGGCCAGCCGCATGCGCCACTCGGTGAGGTAGGTGAGCGGCGCCGTGCCGGAGACCTTGCGGAAGTGCGCGGCAAACACGGTGCGCGACATCGCGGCCAGGCGCGCCATCTCGTCGAGGCGCCAGTCGCGGCCGGGTTCGGCATGGACGCGCCTGAGCACCGGCGCGAGGCGCGGGTCGGCGACGGCGCGTAGCCAACCCGGGGGAAGCAGGTCGCCGGAGGCCATGTGCGCGCGCAGGATCTGCACGAACAGCAGGTGGGCGAGCTGGGCCTGGGCAAGGCCGGCACCCGGTAGCGCATCGGCGCTTTCCTTCACCATCTGGTCGATCAGCCAGCGCATCGTCGCCGCTTCGGGTGCATTGCCTGGGATGTGGATCCACGGTGGCAATGCGGCGAGCAACATGGGTTCATAGGCAGGATGCACGCGGACGTGCCCGCCAATCTGCAGGGTTTCCGTGCCCTCGTTGAACGCGACGAGCCGCTGTGCGCCGTGCCATTCGAACTCGCCCGCAAAGCGCGCCGGCAGGTCCGGATCGCTCGCGAGCACGAAGGACAGCGGCGCGGCGAGGAGGATCACATCGCCCTCGCCCAAGGCGATATCGCGCGACTCCCCTTCGATCCGCATGACCACGCGACCGCGGGCCACGGCGAAGAATTTCAGCTTGTCGGGCGGCGGGAAGCGCACGGCCCAGTCGCCGCCCGCGGTGAAGCCGCCGGAGAGGACCGATTCGAACTCAGCCAGGCGGAGGATGGCGGTGATGGGGTCGTCGCTCATATCCGTACGATTGCGCATGCATGGCGTACTTTCAAGCATTCATCGTCCGGGAGGGCGCCCCTACCTTGATAGGGCACCCCACCCTGGAGCCTTCCATGCAGTCCCCTATCCCCTCTGGATTCACCGCCGCCAGCACAGCCGCGGACGTCATCAAAGGCCACGATCTCGCCGGCAAGACCGCCGTGGTCACCGGCGGCTACGCCGGCCTCGGTCTCGAAACCGCCCGCACCCTGCGCGACGCGGGCGCTCGCGTCATCGTCCCGGCCCGCGACATGGCCAAGGCGCGCAAGGCCCTCGATGGTGAGGCCGGCATCGAGATCCTGCCGATGGACCTGGCCGACCCGGCGTCGATCGATGCCTTCGCGAAGCAGGTGGTCGATCGCGGCGAGCCGCTGCACCTGCTGATCAACAACGCGGGCGTGATGGCCTGCCCGCTCGAACGCGACGCGCGCGGCTACGAGCGGCAGTTCGCGACCAACCACCTGGGCCACTACCAGCTCGCCGTACGCTTGTGGCCCGCGCTGCGCCGCGCGAACGGCGCGCGTGTGGTCTCCGTGTCGTCGCGCGGCCACCGCTATTCACCGGTGGTGTTCGACGACCCGCACTTCGAACGCCGTGATTACGATCCGTGGCTCAGCTACGGCCAGTCGAAGACCGCGAACATCCTCTTCGCCATCGGTGTCGACCAGCGCGGCAAGGCCGACGGCATCCGCGCGTTCTCGCTACACCCGGGCGCGATCGTCACCGACCTTGCCCGTTACATGAGCGTCGACGACATGCGCAAGTTCGGCGCCATCGACGACGAAGGCAAGCCGGTGGTCGATATCCAGCGCGGCATGAAAAGCGTGGCGCAGGGCGCGGCGACCAGCGTGTGGGCCGCCACCAGCCCCATGCTCGACGGCAAGGGCGGCCTGTACCTCGAGGACAGCGACATCGCGCCCCTGCTCGATGACGCGACCGTCGCCGCCGAAGACCTGCGCAACCTGCACGGCGTCCGCCCCTACGCAATCGACCCCGACGCAGCCGACGCGCTGTGGGAACTAAGCGAACAACAAACCGGCGCCCGCCTGCCCTGATGCGATAGTGCCCTTGTGGGAGCGCGCTTGCGCGCGATCGCGTAGGAGCCCACCCTGTGGGCGACATCTTTCGCTTCGGCGCGCAGGGTCTGCGGCCGTGTCGCGAACAGCGTCGCCCACAGGGTGGGCTCCTACGACGAGCCAGGTCACGGTTTCTTGTAGATCGCGCCGCCCTTCATCACGAAGGGCACGTTCGCCAGCACGGCGATGTCCTTCGTCGGGTCACCGGGTACGGCGATGATGTCCGCGTCGAGGCCGGCCTTGAGCTGGCCGATATGGTCCTGCTGGCGGAGTACCTTCGCATCGACGGCGGTGGCGGCGAGCAAGGCCTTCGCCGGGGTCATCCCGTCGCGGACCATCCACTCGAGTTCCTTGTAGTTCATGCCGTGGGTGAAGACGCCCACGTCGCTGCCCGCGCCGATCGTCACGCCCGCATCGAGGGCGCGCTTGAATGCCGTGGCCGAGGCCTGCATCGATTCGGTCGGCGGCGCGCCGGGCTTCCAGCCGCCGAAATACTCCGCATAGGCGGCACTGGCTTCGAGCGTGGGCATGTACGCGACGTTGTGCTTCTTCATCAATGCGAACACTTCGGGCGTACCGTCATACCCGTGCTCGATGGTGTCGACACCGGCGAGCACCGAACGGCGCATGCCTTCCGCCGTGGTCGAATGCACCGCCACCGGCAGGTTCAGCGAGTGCGCGACTTCCACCGCGACGTTCAGCTCCTCCTGCGTGAGCGTGGGCGAAGAGCCCTTCGCCTTGCCGCAGTGATAGTCGGCGTAGAGCTTGATCCAGTCGGCGCCATGCGCGGCCTGGTCACGCACCGCATCCACCATCTGCGCGACGCCACTCACGGGGATCGCGCCCTGCGGCAGGTCCATGTCCTCGCGGAAGCCGAGGGGCCCCGGGCCGTAGCAATGCGCGGCCACCGTCGCGCGTGTCGCCACGAACAGATGCGGGCCGGGAATCAGTCCCTTGTCGATCGCGCGTTGCACGTCGACATCGGCATAGCCCGCACCCTCGGTGCCAAGATCGCGCAGGGCCGTGTAGCCGGCCATCAGCGTATCGCGCGCGTGCTTCACGGCTTCGACGGTACGAAAGGCCAGCGTCTCCTTCACCACCTGGTCGTTCCACAGCGTCTCGTTATACGGGTGCAGGAAGATGTGCGAGTGCGCGTCGATCAAACCCGGCAGCAATGTCATGCCCGGGAGGGAGAGCGTCTCGGTGCCGGCCGGTGCGGTGACCTGGTTTTCCGGGCCGACCGCGGCGATCTTGTCGCCCTGGACCAGCACGACCCACCCCGCGTGCGTTTGCTCATCGCGCGCGTCGAAAACACGATCGGCCTTGAGCAGCACGGGATGTGCCGCCGGCTTCGGCAGGTCTTCCGCATGCGCGGCGAACGTGAGCGCGAGGCCGGTGGCGAGGGCAAGCAGCGTCTTCTTCATGGCGTGGTGTCCTTGTCACCGGGGTGGTAGGCGCGCTCGACGTGGCCTTCGAGCTCGTCAGGCCAGAAATACACCTTGCGGAGGTTGCCCGTGGTGTAGCGCTCGGCCTCGTCGTTGAAATGCTTCGAGCCGGGATGGCCGCTTTCGCCGCCGGCGGTGATCGCCCGCGCGCTCACCCTGGGCCCGAACTCGACCACGGCGACGAAGCTGTTGCCGCTCGTGCCGTAGTAACGCTTCGTGCCCGGCCAGCGATGCGCGCCGAACGAGGCCAGCGAGCCCCAGCGCGAAGAGGTGAACGGCACGGGGATGCTCGGCTTCGCATCGTCGAACACTTGCGCGATTGCCGCATCGTTGCGCTGGTAGCGGTTGACCTCGCCCCACGGAACGCCCCAGCTCCCGAAGTCCTTTTCCAGGCGGTCGGCGGCATCGGCGAGCGCCTGCAGCCGCGCCTGTGGCCCGGCCTTCCCGGCCATCACGTCATAGATGCTCAGGCCTTCCTGCGTGTCTTCCTTGCTGGCCTTGTCCCAAAGAATGTCACCCCAGAACACGGCCAGCGTTGTTGGCATCGAGGCGATGCCCCAACGGTAATCCCACGCGCGCAGCAGCCCGACCGGACCGCGCAGCTTTGCTTTCAGCGGGTCGTTGGCGGGCAGCGCGTCGTAGTCCCTGATCAGGATCGGAAGCTGGCGTTCGAAGGCGGGCAGGTACGAGTCAAACGCCGCCGCGAGCAGCGAGGCCTTGGTGAAGTCGCGCTGGCCGGTGAGCACGCGCGTCGCGTGGATGCCGCGGGATTCTCGCCTACCGAGTCCATGTACTTCGGAAAGTCCGCCTGCTTGGGGCTATCCGGGCCCGCGGCCGAGTACGGCCAGTCGTTCGTGTTGAAGATCCAGCCGGTGCCGGGATTGAACAGGCGGGGTGCCTTGTCCAGCGGCAGGAGCGCCTGCCAGTCGGTCGCCGGATCGCTGCCGTCCACCGGCTTGGTGTAATCGAAGCGGTCATCGCGCTTCGGAATGAACTGCGGGTGCAGGTAAGCGATGTTGCCCTTGTCGTCTGCGTAGATCGTGTTGTTCGACGAATTGGCCTTCAGCTCGGCGACCTTCATGTAGGCCGCATAGTCGTTGGCCTTCGTCCGCAGCCAGCTCTGCTGCAGCGCCTCGAGCGGCTTGTTCATCAGGGCAAAGGCGATCCACTTGTCGCCCTGCGTGCGCACGATAGGACCATGGTGCGTCGCATAGGTGGTGAAGTGCCGGTCGCCCTGCCCCTTCACCCGCACCACGGTCTCGCGCGTCGCCACCGGCCGCGTTTCCTTGCCATAGCGATAGAACGGCTTGCCATCCCGCTTCACGATCGTCTCGGCGAACTCATCGACCACGTCGATACCCGACGAGGTATGCATCCAGCCGATGTGCTTGTTGAAGCCCTGGTAGATGAAAAACTGGCCCCACGTCACCGCGCCATACGCGTCAAGGCCCTGGTCGCTCGACATCTGCAGTTCCGAGCGGAAGAAGAACGAGGTGTGCGGGTTGATCAACAGCAGCGCGTGCCCATCCGCGGTGAGCTTCGGCGCGATGGCGATGCCATTGGAACCGGTCGGCTCCCACCAGCTCGATGGCGGCGTGACCTGGGCCAGCGCACCGGCTGGGTCATTGCCGTAGAAGGCCTGGAGATCCTTCGTCGAGACACGCTCGATGTCGCCACCGATGCTGCCTTCCGAAAAGCTCAGCGCCATCCATGGTTCGAAATGGGTGATGACGCGCGGGTGCGTATCCGGATGACTGGCGAGGTAGTAGTTCAGGCCATCGGCCCAGCTATCCATCAAGGCCTTGAGCCACGCGGGGCTACGGGAATACATGGCCTTAAGCTGGGCTTCGTCGACGAATAGCTTCTGGCGCAGGTCTTTCCAGACCGCAGCCTCACCTTCTGCTTCGGCCAGCCGCCCGAGCGAGACCAGGTAATTGGTCTCCACCCGGTTGAAGTCGTCCTCGGCCTGCGCATAGGCCATGCCGAATACCGCATCGGCATCCGTCTTGCCATGCACGTGCGCGATACCCCAGTCATCACGGGTAATCGAAACCGCGGCGGCCTCCCGTTGCCAACGCGCGGCATCCGCATCGGCGGCGGCATGCGCCACCGGCACAAGAAGCGACGCACAAAGCACGGCCAACGCGCGACGGCGAATTCCAGACATGATCGGTTACCCCTGACGGACCGCCGATCGTAGCGCCTTGGGATGCGGCGGCGTCAAGTACCGGGACGCCGCCGCTCGATTGTTAGCGCGTCATGGTCGGGCCGCTCATCTGGGCCTGCTGGGATTCGGCCTGGATTCGATCCTGGGCCCTTTGCTGGGTAGCCTCTCGATTGAGTTCGTGCTGCTGGAACTGTTGCATCGCCTCCGGCCAGCGCGCCGCACTCTGCTCCATCGATGTATTGGCTGCGGAGGTCTGCACGCAGGTCTGCAGATCAAACAAATGATCCCGTCGCCCAGGTGGGGTTTGCACACCCCACAGCTTGGTACCGTCAGGAGAAAGAGCGACCTGGTCGACACGCTGCAAACCGTCGGACCTTGCCTGAACAGTCAGTGCGGCCGCGATGTTATCGCTGTATTGGTCCGGCGACCGGCCAAGCGATTGGTCCAACGCCACGACGTGCTCTCGCACCTGCTGATAGAGAGAGAAGTCCGGGTGCATTCTATCGTCCAGCCGGCAGGCAGCTATGCGCGGGGCAGGATTTGTGAGCGCATCTTGCTTGCGGGCTTGGACCTGTTGATCAAGCATGGTCATCGTGAGGGCCCCGGCCTCGCCAGACGCAGTCAACCCGACGGATCGCTGGAAAGCGATGACGGCTTGAGCGGTCGACGGGCCGAAGTCACCGTCGGCACGAATTTGCTGCCCGCGATCGTTCAGAATGTTAAGGGACGCTAGCTTCCCTTGGAGGTCGGTGACACGTTCACTCGGCGCCCCAGGCTTGATCGGCGACGCTTCATTCCAGAGCTTCGCAAACTCCGCGTTAGTTGCAACTCGCCCCGTCTCGTCCAACACACCGAGGGCGGCCTTTTCGCTCGCTATGCGCGTCTCCACGCCTGAACGATTCCTGGCGTCAGAACTTCGAAAGTCAGACGCGACATGGCGAAGCTTGGAATCTTGCACAGCGTCGACGATCTGCCGATCCGTCAATGATCCGGCGTCAAAGTCCTTCCCGAACGACTCCTCAAGGCCCCGCACAACGATGCCCGGCGCACTCGGATATTGAACCGACGTGCTCCAAACCATGTCCTGCACAGCCGGCCCGCGTCCCTCGACGTCAATGCCGCGTGCCGCAAGCCGTGAAATGGCCGGGTCGACATGGGTCCGCTTGATGAAGTCGTGCTGATCGGCACCGAAATCAGGCTGTTCGGCCGCAACTTCACGCCACTTGTCATTGAAGGCTGGTGTACCCGGCTCAAGATCCTTGAATTGCTCGCCGAACCGCGACTGTCGCAGATACTTCTGTAGCGTCCCCGGCCCGGTTGCCAATTGATAGGTACCGTAGGAAGCGCCACCGTGGTCACCCCTGCCGAGCGATACCGCGCCGGGATCGCCGGTCGCGCTTTCAAACCGAGCGGACGTGGCGCCTACGCGCCACTGCTCCTGATCCGTCATGTCGTGCTCCAGTGTTACGGCCTTACTTGGCCAAAAGCTTCTCTAATTCATTTGCTCGCGTAGCCGTGCCTTCCAGCCTGCAATCGGATGCCTGGACTTCCTCGGATTGCGACGCGCCCGGACGCACTTCGCATTGCTTATCCAATCCGTCGGCCCACTGCTTCTGATCCGCTTCCATCGAGGCCCTGGCGGCAGGTGCGACCCGAGCGTCCTGTCGCTCGCGGGCATGCTTGATTCGAGATTCCTGAAACTCAAGCTCTTCATCGGCACACGCGATTATCCGTGGATTGTTCGCGAAGCTGTTATCGATGCATTCCTGATACGAGGGGCGCAACCCTCTCTTCGCATTGAGTGCCAATACGTCGCGGCCGGCCGTGAGCGGCTTTGCACCATACGTTGCCGGATCGGTAAGGCGACGCTCAATTTCGGTCGCCCTGGTGGCTGTTTGAACTAGAGCGCAATCGTACGCCACCATGTCGGCGCCCTGCCCGGATTCATCGGGGGACGTACATGTGGATTCCTTGTGCTTTATCCACTGCCGTTCCTCGAGCTTCAGCGGCGTCCTGTTCGCATCGCCAACAGCCGCCATGAGCTGCTTATAAGCGGCATTGAGCCTCTTATCCTGGAAGGCGAACTCGTCACTCATGCAGGACTTGATCGCGGGCGTAACGCCGCCCGCAGCATCAAGGCACCGTAGGTAGGATGGCCTGATCTTGACGGCCAGGTATTGCGACCGTTCTTGCTCGGTTGCTGCGTGCGACGCGGAAGAAAAGGCTCCCAGTGCGCAGGAAACAATGCACAGCCATGCGTGCAACATGGAATGGTACGCACCGCCCCGGGCTATCAACGACATAGACGATCCCTGTAAACCCATATGACACACGCTGCACCGATCGACAGTCTAATGATCACCGCCGAAACTTCAAGTAACTTACTGTCGATAAAGAAAAAATGAGAGTTATCTCACGAATTTCCATCGTGCACGCGCTACGCGCTTAAGCATCTAGCGGAAGACGCCCACGCAACCGCGGCGCGGCAAAATCCAGGAATGCGCGCAACTTCAACGGCAGCGGTGCCTGCCCTTTATGCACAAGGTGGATCGGCAGCGGCGCGGTTTCGTACGGCGCGAGCACGCTGCGTAGCGAACCCTCGCGCAATGGCGCGGCGACCTGGTACGAGAGCACGCGGACGAGCCCCACGCCGAGGATCGCCGCATCGATCGCGGCCTCCGCGGTGTTGACCGCGAGGCGCGATGGTACCGGCACAGCGACCTGGGCCTTGCCTTCGCCGAACACCCACGCGCGGGTGGATTCGAGGACTTCGAAACTCACGCACTCGTGCTTTGCGAGGTCGCGCGGCGTCTCGGGTGTGCCATGTGCTGCGAGGTATCCCGGGCTTGCGCAGACCACGCGGCGCACGTTGCCGACGCCGACCGCCATGAGGTTGCTGTCGGGCAGTTCGCCGATCCGGATCGCTGCGTCCACCTGCTCTTCCATCAGGTGCACCACGCGGTCGGTCAGGTTGAGGTTCACCCCGATCTCCGGGTACTGAGCCAGGAACTCCGCGACCACCGGCACGACGTGGAGCCGGCCGAAGACCACCGGGGCGGTCACCGTCAGCTCGCCACGCGGCTGCACGTATTCGCCCATGGCGTTCCGCTCGGCCTCGCCCACCTCCTCGAGGATCCGCCGGCAGGCGGCGACGTAGGAGGCGCCCGCCTCAGTAAGGGTGAGCTGCCGGGTCGTGCGGAGGAGTAGCCGCGTGCGCAGGTGGGTTTCCAGCGCCGCGACCTTGCGGCTCACCGTCGCCAGCGGCAGTCCGAGCTGCCGCGCGCCCGCCGACAGGCTGCCCGCATCGACCACCGCCACCAGGATCGCCATGGATTCGAGCTGGTTCATGCGGCCCTCTCAAAATATGGAAGGATCATTCCCGATCGTGCCAGATTCTCTTGGATCACGGCCAGACCTATCTTCCGGTCATCCCACCCAGGAGCCTGCCGTGAACGGCCCATCCCCCACCGTTTTACCCGCCCCCGCCGAGGCCGCCTCGCGCGGGAAGATCCTGATGATGGCCGTGGTCGCCGGCGCCGTCATCACCAACCTGTATTGCGTGCAGCCGATCCTTCCGCTGATCGCCGGTGGTCTGCATGCCACGCTGACCGCGGTGGATCTCGTCGCCGGCGCGGCGCTGCTCGGCTTCTCTGCCGGCCTGGCTCTTCTGTTGCCGCTCGGCGACCGCTTCGACCGGCGCGCGCTGGTGCTCGCGCAGATCGCCGTCGCCTTTGTCCTCGATATCGTCGCGCTGTTCGTCCCAGGCATCGTCGGCCTGGCCATGGTTTCGTTCGGCATCGGCATGGTGAGTTGCGTGCCGCAGCAGCTGGTGCCGTTCGCCGGTGCGATGTCGGCACCGAGCGAGCGGGGCCGCAATGTCGGTACCGTGGTGAGCGGCATCATGATCGGCATCCTCGTCGGCCGCACGGTCGCGGGCCTGGTCGGGCAGGCGTGGGGCTGGCGCGCGGTGTATGGCGTCGAAGCCCTGCTCATGGTGCCTTCCGCCATCGTCGCGCTGTCGATGCTGCCGAAGGGCGTGCCTTCGACGACGCTTTCCTATGGCCGCCTGCTGGCGTCGCTGTGGCCGCTGATGCGCGACAACCGGCCGATCCGCGATTCGATGGTGGTGCAGGCCCTGCTCTGGGCGTGCTTCAACGCGTTCTGGGTGAACCTCGCCGCGCTGCTCGCGAATGGGCCGTGGCACCTCGGCAGTGCGTGGGCCGGCGGCTTCGGCATCATCGGCGCGGCCGGTGCGTTCGCGGCATCGCTCGGCGGGCGCACCGCCGACCGCAAGGGCACGCGCTATGTCGTGGGCGCGAGCATCGGCATCGTCACGCTGGCGTACGTGCTGCTCGCCGGTGCGAACAGCTCGCTCGCCCTGCTGGTCATCGGCGTGATCGTGCTGGATATCGGCGTGCAGGCCGGCCTGGTCTCGAACCAGACCCGCGCCTTCGCGGTGGATCCGAAGGCGCAGGGGCGGATCAACAGCCTCTATATGACCGCTACGTTTATCGGTGGCGCACTCGGCACGGTCATCAGCGGGTGGCTGATGAACCGGTTCGGCTGGAACGGTGTGGTGGGCCTGGGCTTAGTGCTCGGCGGCCTGGCCATGGCCTGGCACCGGCTGGGTGCGCCCGGGCGCCAGCCCGCAGACGATCGCCTGCAGGCTGGCTGAGGCTTAGCGGCAATCCTTCGGCAGGTACTGCGCCGGGATCGTATCCGTGCTGCAGGTGAACTGCAGCGCGCCCTGCGCAACGGCGGGGGTCAGCGTCAGCACGCCGCCGGCTACCTTGATATTCGCCTCGCCACCCAGCGTCACCGAGATGCGGCCGTCTTCGACGCTGATGGCGGTTACATACTTCGCCTGCAGCGCCGTGGCATCCATGAGCCCAGCCTGCAGGTTGTCGTGCGGCAGCTGGCCGTGGCTACCGTAATAGGCCGTCACCGCCTGCCGCACCGGGCTCGCCGCGATCTCACCCGCCATGACCTGGCTGCGGATGATGTAGTTCTGGTACTGCGGGATCGCGATGGCCGCGAGGATCGAGACCAGCGGCAGGGGAATCAGCAGGATGCACCACATGACACCGTTCGGCGGCGCCGGCTCGGTCAGGCCGGTACCCTTCCAGCGCCCCAGCCAGGTCAGCGTGCCCTGCAGGTAATAGATATGGAAGAAGAACAGCGTGATGCCGCCGAGCCGCACAAACAGGCCTCGCCTGCGGGCATCGTGTTCGACCGCACCTGCCATGGAATAGATGGCGATGTAGAACAGCACGATCGAGACAAGGAAGAGCAGGAGCATCACCAGCGGACCGAAGGGCGGCTTGTCATAAAACGCGACGGCGAAGCCGCCGACATAACTGACCGCAGAAAGGCCAAGCAACAGCATCGACTTGCTGTCCTTGTCGATCTTCTTCACCCAGCTCGCCTGGACGAAGGCCCAGGCCCAGCCGAACACACCGCCGGTGATGAATGCCAGGACGAGCACGCCAAACCAGTGCAGCGCAGGCGGCATGGGAAAACCCCGGCGCACATCCGGCGCGAACCCGCCATCGTCGCGTGCGCTGAAGGAGCTCACGGCGGGACGATGGCTGAACGGGTTGAAGTCGGGCTCTGGCTCGGGCTCGGCCCGGGCCTGGGAGGCAGGCGAATACGCACGTGCAGGTGATGGAGCAGTACCCACGTCCCAGCCAGCCGGCGACGGCGGCATCGGCGGCGGCGCCTCGACATCCGGCAGCAGGCTGGCGAGCTTCACCCACTCCACCATGCCCTTGCGCCACGCCAGCACATCCGACGTGACCTTGCCTTCCTGCACCCAGCGGCGCAGCGCGGCTTCCTCGTACGGGCCGTACTTCTGCCCGCCCCGGCCAATCCAGATCTTTTCGTCCACGTTTTCCCCCTGGGCGGCTCCCTTGCCGCGCCGGCGTACTTTCCTTTGCGCAGGAGTGGCCGTCAATCGGCCGAACCGGATATCGACGAGGCCGTTTTTTCCGGCCGGCGGGCACCCATCTCAGGAAAATCTGAGACCCAGGCGGCCCGCTCAAAATCGCACATATCAGGCAAATCGACGATTTTTTGTCGATTACGGAAAGTTATGAGATATTCGGACCCCTCTCTCTCGATCGAAGCCCGCCATGCTGCACTCCTTCAGTTGCACCAACTACCTGAGCTTCCGCCAGCGGGTCGACGTGTCGCTGCGGATGACCGACAAGGCGACAAGCACAGGCTGGGACACCATCTCGGAATCTGGCCAGCGCCTTGCGACGGCCATGGCCGTCGTCGGAGCCAATGGCGCCGGAAAGACCTCCGTGCTGAAACCCCTGGCGTTCCTTTGCTGGTTCATTTCCGGCTCGTTCCAGACGCCCGTCAATTCGAAGATCCCCATCAAGCCCCATTTCACTGCGCCCGAGGAACCCTCCGAGTTCGAGGTGGAGGCGGATGACGAAGATGGCGTCCTATGGCGCTATGTTCTTCGCGCCACGTCGCAGCGCGTCCTGCACGAGGCGCTTTACCAAAAGCCTGCGCGCAAGAATGCGGGCTTTTCGTACGTCTTCGTCCGCGATTGGGATCCAACGACGTCCGAATATGTCATTCGCCAAAAGTCCTTCGGTTTCCTGCCCTCGGAAGCCAGAAAGGTAAGGGAGAACGCGTCACTGATTTCAACCGCGGCGCAGTACGGCGTCGAGGTGGCGCAGCGCCTCGCCGCGATCAACATTTCGACAAACCTGAGTGTGTCTGGCCGCATACAGACCGATCTGTTCGGCGAGATGGCTACGCGCTTTTTCATGGAAAAGGAGGATCTGCGCACCGGCATGGAAAGCCTACTCAGCAGTTGGGACCTTGGCCTGTCTGGCATCGAAATTCGCGAACGCCCGATGGAGCTGCCACCCGGCTCGATCCCCGACGATGTCAAGCCACCGGTGAGGCTTATTCCTTACGGCATTCACGAGGTGAATGGCGAACGCTATGAGCTCCCCATGTCAGAAGAGTCGAACGGCACCCGCACGGCATTTATCAATCTCGGTCGGTTCCTGAGCATCCTCTCGACGGGAGGTATTGCCGTCATCGATGAACTCGAGAGCGACATGCATCCTCACATGCTGGAACCGTTGCTCGACCTGTTTGCTAATCCGCGCACAAACCCGAATAAGGCGCAGATCCTCTTCACCTGCCATTCCGCCGAAGTCCTGCACCTGCTCGGCAAATCGCAGGTACTTCTCGTTGAGAAGACAAGGTGTGAGAGCACAGCGTGGCGCCTCGATTCAATGTCGGGCGTGCGCAGCCAGGACAACCTGTATGCAAAGTACATGTCCGGTGCCTATGGAGCGGTTCCGAATCTATGACCAGGCCGTCACCGATCAAACGAGCCGTCAAGGTCACCTTGCTGATTGTCTGTGAAGGGGATGCCGAAGTTGCATTCATGCGTCACGTGAAGATGACCTATGAAGCGGGCCTGGGACGGGCCGTCACCATCAAGAACGCCAATGGCAAAGGAGCGCGCCACGTTCTCGAACACGCAATCAGAAGCATGACCGCCATCCCCTACGACAAGGTTGTCGTGGTCGTGGACAACGACACCTGCTGGGAGGATCACGATCGGAGGCGCGCCAGGGACCATAGCATCCTGGTCGTTGAGTCGACCCCTTGCTTCGAAGCAACACTACTGAAGATCGCAGGTCACCCGTGCGCCGGCTCAACAAGAGATCTAAAGAAGCGCTTTTACGACATCATTGGATGCGAAGCACACGAACCGCGATACCTCCGAGAACGGTACGATCGCGCCGTACTCGACGCTGCGCGTACGCACGTCGAGGAGCTGGGAGCCATAATGAATCATATGGGCATCGCGAAAGCGCGCCGGTGAGGTAGTTGCCGACATCGTCCGGGCGTCAATATCGCCCTAATGGCCACGATGACTTCGCGCAGCCTTACTCGATATTCTGCACCTGCTCCCGCATCTGCTCGATCAACACCTTGAGCTCCACGGCGGCATTGGTCGTACGCGAGTCCACCGACTTCGAACCCAGCGTGTTGGCTTCGCGGTTGAATTCCTGCATGAGGAAATCGAGGCGGCGGCCGACGGGTTCCTTCAGCGCCAGTACGCGGCGGGCTTCGCTGATGTGGGTCTTCAGGCGGTCGAGTTCTTCGTCCACGTCGATGCGCGTGATCTGCAGCACCAGTTCCTGCTCCAGGCGGCCCGGTTCGGCGGGCTGGCGGACATCGGCGAGGCGGGTTTCGAGGCGTGCGCGCAAGGCGGTGCGGATGTCCGGCAGCCAGCCGCGGACATCGCCCACGATCTTCTCGATGCCATCGAGGCGCTCGCGCAGGATCTCGCCGAGCTTTTCACCTTCGCGGCCACGGGTATCGGAGAGCGCATCGAGCGCGCGGTCCACGACATCGAGCAGGGCGGCCTGCAGGGCATCGGCATCCGCCTCGGGCTGCTGGAGCACGCCGGGGAAGCGAAGCAGTTCGGTGAACTCGATGTTCATCCGCGGGAAGCGCTGCTCCAGGTCGAGCGCCAGCTCGGAGAGCCGCGACAGCACGGAACCATTGATCCGCAGGCCGTCGGCGTTGCCCTGCTCGCTGCGTAACCGGACGGTCACGTCCACCTTGCCGCGTGACAGCTTCGTGGCGATGCGCTCACGCAGGGCGCTTTCGAAGCTGCGCAGGTCCTCGGGCAGCCGGGGGCTGATCTCGAGGTAGCGGTGGTTCACGGTGCGCAGCTCGCAGGTGAGCGTGCCGGACGGGCCCGCGCGCTCGGCGGAGGCGTAAGCGGTCATGCTACGGATCATGGGAGGCTCGCTCGCGCGTGGGGAAAGGAGGCAATGGTAAACTGACCCACCGCCCGCGCCCAACCCAGGCCCCACATGACCTTCTCCCGACCGAGCGCCCGCGCTGCCGACCAGCTGCGTACCGTCACCATCGAACGCCATTACACGCGCCACGCCGAGGGCTCCGTCCTCGTCAGCTTCGGCGATACCAAGGTGCTCTGCACCGCCTCGGTGGAAGAGCGCGTCCCGCCGTGGCTGCGTGGCAAGGGCGAGGGCTGGGTCACCGCCGAGTACGGCATGCTGCCCCGCGCCACCACCGACCGCACCCAGCGCGAAGCCGCGCGTGGCGGCCAGGGTGGTCGCACCATGGAGATCCAGCGCCTGATCGGCCGCTCGCTCCGCGCCTGCGTCGACCGCGCCGCCCTGGGCGAGCGCGTGATCACCCTGGATTGCGACGTGATCCAGGCCGATGGCGGCACCCGCACCGCGGCGATCACCGGCGCGTACGTCGCGCTGGTCGATGCCGTGGGCACCCTGCTCGAGCGCAAGGCGATCAAGCGCAACCCGATCATGGGCGCGATCGCCGCCGTGTCGGTCGGCGTATACCAGGGCGTGCCGGTGCTCGACCTGGACTACGCGGAAGATTCCAACTGCGATACCGATATGAACGTCGTGATGAACGACGGCGGCGGTTTCATCGAGGTGCAGGGCACGGCCGAGGGCCACGCATTCCGCCGCGATGAAATGAACGCGCTGCTCGACCTGGCGACCAAGGGCATCAACGAACTGGTGGTGGCGCAGCGCACCGCCCTGGGGATCGCGCCATGACCGACATCCGCGCCGCCACGCCCGCCGACCTCGACGCGATCGTCGCCGTGCACCACGCCGCGTTCGGTCGCCCCAACGAGGGTGACCTTGTGCGCCGCCTCGTCGACGCCGGCCACGCGAGCATCTCGCTGGTCGCGGTCGACGACGATGAGACCGTGATCGGCCACGTGCTGTTCTCCCCGCTCACGATCGAGACCGGTGACGACGGCAAGGCCCTGGGCCTCGCCCCGATCGCCGTGCTGCCGGATCACCAGCGCCAGGGCGTCGGCCATGCGCTGATCGAGGAAGGCATCGGCGCCTGCTTCGTCGCGGATGCCCGCGCGGTGTTCGTGCTGGGCTCGCCGGCGTATTACGCGCAGTTCGGCTTCTCCAAGGCATCGGCGCATGAACTGCACGATGCGTTCGAAGGCGGCAACGCGTTCCAGGTGTTGCCGCTCACCATCAGCGGCCTCGAAGGCTACAAGGGCCGCGTGAACTACGCACCCGCCTTCGCGGAAGGCCTGTGATGCGCATCGTCCTCGCCTCCGGCAATGCCGGCAAGGTCGTCGAACTGGAACAGCTCCTCGCCGGCAGCGGCGTGGAGCTCGTGCCGCAGACGGCACTTGGCGTGTCCGACGCCGATGAAACCGGCCTCACCTTCGTGGAAAACGCGCTGATCAAGGCGCGGCATGCCGCGCGCGCGACCGGTCTGCCGGCGCTCGCCGACGATTCGGGCATCTGCGTCGATGCGCTCGATGGTGCTCCCGGCCTGTATGCGGCGCGTTACTCCGGCGTGCACGGCGACAGCGCCGCCAACAACGCGAAGCTGCTGCGTGAGCTCGATGGCGTGCCCATGGAGAAGCGCACCGCTTACTTCATCGCCGTGCTGGTGCTGCTGCGCCACGCCGACGATCCGGCACCGCTGATCGCCGAAGGCCGCTGGCACGGCAAGATCATGGAAGGCCCGCGTGGCGAGGGCGGCTTCGGCTATGACCCGCTGTTCCTGCCCGACGGTTCCGACCTGGGCGCCGCGGAGATCGAGCCGGCATTGAAGAACCGCCTGAGCCACCGCGGCCAGGCGCTGGACGTGCTCAAGGCGCGCTTCGCCGAACTCGCATGAGCCTGCTTCCGCCGCCGCTGTCGCTTTATGTGCACATGCCCTGGTGCGTGCGCAAATGCCCGTACTGCGATTTCAATTCGCATGGCGTGCGCGGCACGCCCGAGTACGCGGCGTACGTGGATACGCTGCTGGCCGACATGGACGCGGACCTGCGTGACTTCGGCGGCGCGATCGCCAGGCGCCCCATCCACTCGGTGTTCTTCGGTGGCGGCACGCCGAGCCTGTTCACCCCCGAGCTGATCGGGCGCTTCCTCGATGGCGCGCGCGAGCGGCTGCCGTTCGCGGCGGGCGCGGAAGTGACCCTGGAAACGAACCCGGGTACGGTCGAGCACGGCCGCTTCGATGGCTACCTGGCTGCCGGGGTGAACCGGATCTCCTTCGGCGTGCAGAGCTTCGATAACGATAAGCTGCACCGGCTCGGCCGGATCCATTCCGCGCACGAGGCCGCCGATGCCGTGAAGCAGGCCCAGGATGCGGGCATCGACAACATCAATATCGACCTGATGTACGCGCTACCCCAGCAGGACCTGGCGGGCGCCCTCGATGATGTTGAGAAGGCCATGGCGCTCCGGCCGACCCACATCTCGCATTACCAGCTCACACTGGAACCCAACACGGCATTCGCCGCCAACCCGCCGCCGCTCCCGGATGACGATGCGGCCTGGGCGATCCAGGAAGCCTGCCAGGATCGGCTGGCCGCGGGCGGTTACGGCCAGTACGAGGTGTCGGCCTACGCCCTGCCCGGCCGCCGCTGTGCCCATAACCTTAATTACTGGCGCTTCGGCGATTACCTCGGCATCGGCGCCGGCGCGCACGGCAAGGTGAGCGGGCCCGAAGGGGTCCGCCGCCGCTGGAAGACCCGGCTGCCCGCGGCCTACCTTTCGTCGGCGGCCGGCCCCGGCCGCATCGGTGGCGACAGCACCGTCGCCGCCGACGACCTGCCGTTCGAATACATGCTCAATGCCCTGCGTCTTATCGATGGCGTGCCCATGGCCGACTTCGCCGAGCGCACCGGGCTCCCGGCCGAGGCCATCGCCGCCGGCCTGGCCGAGGGCCGCCGCCGTGGCTGGATCGAGGGCGACCCGGACACCCTGCGCACCACCGCGCTGGGCCAGCGCTTCCTCAATGACGTCATCGAAGTATTCATGGCCTGAGCCCGCGTCTCCGGCCCGGCGAGACCTACACCATTTGCCTTAGTCCGGATGCCGACCACGTCACGCTGGCGCAGGAGACGGATGGCCGTCTAAACTTGCGCCCAAGGCCGGGGAGGGGCCTAGCTCATGAATCCTGGCACGCCGCCGTTCGGTCGGACGGGACCGTATCCCGTCGCCCTTTCGCCGCGTGCCGAACGCGAGGCGCAGCAGGGTCTGTCGTTGTGCCTTACCTGGCTGGACATGCCGCTGCGCGAGGCACTGCGCGATTTCGACCAGCGCATGTTCGCCGTCGCCGAAAGCAGCCGTAACCACCTCGAGCAGCAGGATTGCTTCGAGAGCCGTGGCATCGTCCAGCGCGAGGGCCCGGCGTTCCGCAACCGCTTCGCCGCGCACCTCTCCGAGCGCTTCCGCCGGCTGGGCGATACGGGGGATAACCGCCCCTCGGCAAACGAGTACGGCGGCCTGAACCTGAGCCTGGTGGATCCGGAGGAACAGGAGCAGACCGACGCCCTGTCCAGCATGGCCGCCCGCGCGGAGGCACGCAGCGCCAGCAGCCTGTTCGAGCTGGGCTACCGGCTGGCGGTCCTCGCCGGCACACCGCCGCTCGAAGGTGAAGCCCTGCCCGCCGGCCCGCGTGCGCTGACCGCCGCGCTGCAGGCGGCGATGGAGAACATGCCGTTGGTGCCCGCGCACCGGCTGGTCCTGTTCCAGGCCGTCGATGCGCGCGTCCTGGGCCACACCGAGGCCTTCTACGGTGCGCTGAACGAGCATTACCGGACGCGCGGCGTCCTGCCAGGCTTCCGCGTGTACCCGAACGTCCGCGTCACGAGCGCCCCCGCCGGCGAGCGCCGCGGTCGCCCGGGCGAGCCCGGCTCCGCCGAAGGTGGGGTGGGTGGTGGTGCCGGCGGTGCTGGCGCTGGCACGGGCGGTGCCGGTGCGGGCGGCGGCGGCCAGGGCGGCGCGACGCCGGAAGGCAATATCGGCGTCCTTGAAAGCCTGCGCCAGTTGCTCTCGCAGCGTGCCCAGACGGGCCGTGGCGCCGGCTTCTCGCCGGGCCGCCTCGCGTCCGATGATGAATTGCAGACCGCGCTGCTGGCCCTGCAGGGCCATGTCAGCGACGTAACCGATGCCGCGCAGCGCGAGATCCGAAGCGCCGGCGCCCTTCGCGACGAGCTGCTCGCTCAGCTCAACCGTGGCCGCCCGGCGGGCTCGCCGCTCGCCGAACTCACCCTGGAACAGGGCGATACGGTCGAGCTCACGGCCATGCTGTTCCAGAACCTGGGGCAGCAGATGGCCGCCGAGAGCGCGGGCCGCCGCGTACTGGGTGGCCTGCAGTGGCCGATGCTGCGCGCGGCGGTGAACGACCGCGGCTTCTTCGACCAGCCGGAACACCCGGCCCGGCAGCTGCTGAACACCGTCAGCGAGGCCGCCCACCACTGGCTCGACCCGGCCGAAGGCGAGCCGGATACCGCCCTGCTCGACCGCCTGGAGCGCCTGGTCGTCGATGCCAGCGTCGCGCAGGTGATCGACCCGGCATGGCGCGCGGATATCGAAACCCAGATCGCGCAGCTGTCGCGCAAGGCGCACGTCGCCGAGCGCCGCCAGATCGAGGCGATGGAAGGTCGCGACCGCCTGGAGCGCGCGCGCCAGCGGGCGGGCGAAGTGATGGGCGAGCGCATGGTCGCCGGCCAGGCACCGCGCGGGGTCCTGCGCATCCTGCTCGAGCGGACCTGGGCGGACGTGCTCGCCCTGCATATCCTGCGTGGCGGCGAGACCGGCGAGGCCTACCTGCACTGCCTCGGCGTGACCGACCAGCTGCTTGGCCGCCGCCCGGTGACCGACAAGGCGAAGCTGCGCCAGGAAGTGGAGCGCGGGCTGGAACACCTCGGCATGCATCCCTCGGAGGCCGCGCAGGTCGCCGCGGGGTTGTTCGAGCCGGCACAGGAACGCCAGAGCGACGAGACACCCACCGCCACCGACGTGGCGATGCGCCTGAAACAGCGCCCGCGCCTGGGCGAAGGCACCGCGCACGGTGAGCCGGTCGCGCCGGTGGAGCCCACGCCGCTGGATACGGCGGCGCGCGCGATCTACGACGGCTTCGCGAGCCTGCGCTTCGGCACCTGGTTCGAGTTCACCCAGCCGGATGGCGAGGTCGTGCGGCGCAAGCTCGCGTGGTTCTCGCCAGCCACGGGGCGTTGCCTGTTCGTGAATCAGCGCGGTGCGCGCACCGACGATCTCGACCTCACCCGGCTGGCCCGCATGATCTCCAGCGGCGAAGCGCGCGAATGGCGCGAGGAACGTGTCCCGCTGATCGATCGCGCCTGGCAAGCGGTCGCGCGTGCCCTGCGCCGCGAGCGGATGAGTGAACGCATGGCAGGCCACGCATGAAGAATGAATTCGAACAGCGCCGCGCCCCGCGCAAGCGCGCCTCCTCGCCGATGCCCGTGGTCGATGTCATGACCGACGCCGTGCTCGGCCAGCTCGGCAACCTGTCGGCCACCGGCATGATGCTGCTGGGCACGCGCGCACCGCGAACCGGTGCCGTGCACCAGGTGACCTTCCAGCTGCCCGATGCCCAGCATCGCGAACACGCGGTGGTCATCGGTATCCAGGAGCAATGGCACGAGCCCGCCGCCTCCGCCGGCCAGTTCTGGTCCGGCTACCGGATCATCTCCGGCAGCGAGGATGACGTGCGCGCCATCGACGAGTGGATCGGGCCACCGGCCGACTGAACTGAACGGCGGCCCGCGGCGGCGCTTTACCCCGGTGGCCCCACGGGCCACCATCCCCACGATGAGCCAGCCCACCACACTTCTCGTTGATACCGAGCTCGACCGCGACGACGCCGCGGCCGCGGCGATGGAGCTGTACCTGCGGCTTGCCGCCGATGGCACGATTTCACCGCTGCCGTTCGCTGGCGCCACCGGCGTGGCGGGGCAGCCGCTGCCCCTGCGCGGGACGGATACGCGCTTCGAGATCCTGGACCGGCACCTGGTCGAGGAAACCGGCATCACGGCGATCGGATTGCACGCCAGCGGCCACTACTGGCGCCTGGACGGCCAGGCGGCCGAGATGGTCGAGGGCGGCCCGGAGAACGGGATTTTCTGCCGCTACGACGGCAGTTTCACCATCCGTTGCCCGCAGTGCCTTGCCCCGCTCTCGCCCGG
The DNA here is from genome assembly GCF_055584245.1 of Luteibacter sp. NPDC104163. Taxonomy (NCBI): domain Bacteria; kingdom Pseudomonadati; phylum Pseudomonadota; class Gammaproteobacteria; order Lysobacterales; family Rhodanobacteraceae; genus Luteibacter; species Luteibacter sp. NPDC104163. Next base: position 237,588 of record NZ_JBVJMK010000006.1, on the reverse strand, counting down.
CGACGACGGCAGTGACGCGCTGGAAGAGGCGCTGGCCGTGTGGAGCGACTCGCCGGATTCGGCCTTCGTCGCCTGCCCCAACTGCTCGACCTGGACGCCGCTCACCACCCGGCGCTCGCCCGGCCACGATTTCGCGGTGGGCCACTTCGCGATCAGCCTGCACGGCGTCCACCTGCGCGCGTTCACCGAGCCCGGCAACCACGCCGCCATGGCCCTCCGCCAGCGCCTCGGCGACCTGGCCACGGACTACACGGTGGTCTTCTCGTCCGTCTGATCGGCTCTTGTGGGAGCGCGCTTGCGCGCGATCGCGCGCAAGCGCGCTCCCACATGTCAGGGGTTGGCTCGGGCCCCGGGGAGGCGCACCATTAGGGGCTGCCCCACCCCACGTCCCCGGAGATTCCCCATGAACGACGCGCTGGCCGCGCTTTATCCGCAGCACCTCGCCACCGTGCGCGAACGCACCGATGTCGCCCTGGCACGGGGCGGCTTCGACCACCTGATCGTCCCGGCCGGCCGCCCGATCACCAAGTTCATGGATGACCTGGATTACCCGTTCACGGTGAATCCGCACTTCAAGCACTGGCTGCCGCTGGTGGATGCCCCGGGCAGCTGGCTCGTCTACACGCCGGGCCACAAGCCGAAGCTGGTGTTCCTGCAGCCGCACGATTACTGGCACGTGGTGCCCGAAGCGCCGACCGGTTACTGGGTGGACCATTTCGATATCGTCACCGTGCGCAAGCCGGCCGATGCCATCGCCGAGCTGCCGGCCATGCTGTCGCGCTGCGCGGTGATCGGCGACCAGTACTGCGGCGCCGACGAGGTGAAGCCGAACAACCCGCCGGCCGTGCTGGATTACCTGCACTACCACCGCGCGTACAAGACGCCGTATGAGCTGGAACTGATGCGCGAGGCCAGCCGCCGCGGCGTGCGTGGCCACCGCGCCGCCGAGCAGGCCTTCCGTGCCGGCGCCAGCGAGCTTGGCATCCACCAGGCGTACCTCGCTGCCGTGGGCCAGACCGATGCCGAGCTGCCGTATGCCAGCATCGTCTGCCTCAACGAGCACGCCGCGATCCTGCACTACACGCACTTCGGCCGCACCCCGCCCGCGGAGAGCCGCTCGTTCCTGATCGATGCCGGCGCGAGCGCATCGGGTTACGCCAGCGACATCACCCGCACCTACGCGGGTAAGAACGCCGGGGAATTCCAGGCGCTGATCGATTCGATGGATGCCGCGGAGCGCTCCTTCGTGGCGAAGGTGCGCGCCGGGCAGAACTACCCGGAGCTGCACGTCCACGCGCACCACGTGATCGGCGGTGTACTGCGTGAGCATGGCTTCATCCGCATGAGCGCGGAAAGCGCCGTGGAATCGGGCGTGACGTCCGCGTTCTTCCCGCATGGCCTTGGCCATGGCATCGGCATGCAGGTGCATGACGTCGCCGGGTTCCACGCCTCCGACGCCGGCGGCACGATCGCCCGGCCGGAGGGCCATCCGTACCTGCGCCTCACCCGCAACCTCGAGCCGGGCATGGTCGTCACGATCGAGCCGGGCCTGTACTTCATCGACATGCTCCTGGCCGAGCTGAAGCAGAAGCCCGTCGCGAATGAAGTGAACTGGGACAAGGTCGATGCCTTCCGCAAGTACGGCGGCATCCGCATCGAGGACGATGTCGTCTGCACCACCGGCGAGCCGGAGAACATGACGCGCGACGCGTTCGCGGCGTTGTCGTAACACCATCGCGCGCAAGCGCGCTCCCACGACAGCCTGGCTGCTTCTTGTGGGAGCGTGCTTGCACGCGATGGCGCCCGCCCCGGCCCCCAAGGCAGCCGCACTTCCGGCAAGGACGGCACGTGGCGTAAAGCCGCATGCCGTCCCCGTGCCTCCCGCACCGCCCTCCCCCGCGCCCCCTTATCCCACGCGAAAACTGGCGTATGCTCGGCCCCAGGGGTAGTACGCGCAAGAATCGCGGTCGGGCCACTGCGACAATCGGCCATCGGTCGCCAGTGAACATGCAGGCATAAGCTTCCCGCAGTTGTTCCCAGACCATTGCCGGAGTCGCACCCATGGATGTCGACGTCCCAACAAGGCGCCCGCGCTGGCGCGACAAACCGCTGCCGAGGCTTGCCCTCGAGCTCTCGGTGATCGTCGTCGCCAAGCTCGCCCTGCTGATGCTCATCTGGTACATCGCCATCCGGCCCCTGCCGCGCGCGGACGTCTCGCCCGCAGGCGTCAGCCGCGCGCTCGCCCCCGCTTCCGCATCCACCCAGGAAACCAAGCCATGATCGTCGTCGACCCCGAAGTCGTCGGCCTGTCACGCATGCAGTTCGCGCTGACGGCGCTTTATCACTTCCTGTTCGTACCGCTAACGCTGGGCCTCGCCTTCATGCTCGCCATCATGGAGAGCGTGTACGTGATGACCCGGCGCGAGATATGGAAACGCATGACCCAGTTCTGGGGCGTGCTGTTCGGCATCAACTTCGCCATGGGCGTTGCCACCGGCGTCACCATGGAGTTCCAGTTCGGCACGAACTGGGCTTACTACTCACACTACGTCGGCGACATCTTCGGCGCGCCGCTCGCGATCGAAGGCATGATGGCCTTCTTCCTCGAGTCCACCCTCGTAGGCGTGTTCTTCTTCGGCTGGGAGCGCACCACGCCGCTGAAGCACATGATCGCCACCTGGTTCATGGCCTTCGCGACCTCGCTTTCCGCGCTGTGGATCCTGATCGCCAACGGCTGGATGCAGAACCCGGTCGGTGCGGCGTTCAACGCGCAGACCATGCGCATGGAGGTCACGAAGTTCAGCGACGTGATCTTCAACCCGGTGGCCCAGGCCAAGTTCGTGCATACGGTGAGCGCGGGCTACACGATGGGCGCGATGTTCGTGCTCTCGATCAGCGCGTGGTACCTGCTGCGCGGGCGCAACATCGATTTCGCCAAGCGCTCGATGACGGTGGCGGCCAGCTTCGGCCTCGCCGCCTCGCTGTCCGTCGTGGTACTGGGCGATGAGTCGGGCTACACCGTGTCGGAAAACCAGAAGATGAAGATGGCCGCGATCGAGGCCATGTGGGAGACCGAACCCGCGCCCGCGTCGTTCACGCTGTTCGGCTTCCCCGACGTGGCGAAGCGCGAAACGCATGCCGCGATCCGCGTGCCCTGGGTCATGGGCCTGATCGGGACGCGTTCCATCGATGAACCCATCCTCGGCATCCACTCGCTGGTCGATGAAGCCAAGGTGCGCATCAACGATGGCATCAAGGCCTACGACGCCATGCTGGTGCTGCGTGAGAACAAGGATGATGCGCAGGCGAAAGCGATCCTCGCTGCGCACGACAAGGACATGGGCTATGCGCTGCTGCTGAAGCGATTCATGGATGACCCGCGCAAGGCGACCCCGGCCGATATCGAACGTGCGGCCGAGAGCACCATTCCCAATGTGCCGGTGCTGTTCTGGTCGTTCCGCCTCATGGTGGCCTGCGGACTCTGGTTCATCGCGCTGTTCGCTTATGCGTTCTGGCGCGCCAGCAAGCGTCGGCTCGAGGGGCGCCGCTTCCTCCGCGTCGCGCTATGGAGCATGCCCTTGCCTTGGGTGGCCGCGGAGCTCGGCTGGATCGTCGCCGAGTACGGGCGCCAGCCGTGGGCGATCGAGGGCGTGCTGCCGACCGCCATGGGCGCGTCGGCGCTCGCGCCCGGCCAGGTCTGGATCTCGCTCGGCGGCTTCGTGCTGTTCTACACGGCACTGGCCGTGATCGACGGTTACCTGATGGTGAAGTTCGCGAAGAAGGGACCGGATGGCCTCGGCATGTGGCCACCTTCGCCCGAGCCCCTCCCCGCCACGGCCCAGGCGGCCTGAAGGAGCACGCGCCATGCTTGATTACGAAACACTCCGTGTGATCTGGTGGGCCCTGATCGGCGTGCTGCTCAGCGCGTTCGCGATCATGGATGGCTTCGACTTCGGCGTCGCCGCGCTGCTGCGTGTGCTGGGCCGCGATGAACACGAACGCCATGTGCTGCTCGAGACGATCGAGCCGACGTGGGAGGGCAACCAGGTGTGGTTCGTCCTCGGCGGCGGTGCGGTGTTCGCCGCGTGGCCGCTGCTCTACGCGGCATCGTTCTCCGGGCTGTACGTGGCGATGTTCATCCTGCTGCTGGCCTTCATCGTCCGGCCGGTGGGCTTCAACTTCCGCGAGAAGGTGGAGAACACGCACTGGACGCGCACCTGGGATTACGGGCTGGTCGCGTCGGGCGTCATCGTCATGACAGTGTGCGGCGTGGCGTTCGGCAACCTGTTCCTCGGCCTGCCGTTCCATTACGACGCCGACCTGCGCATGGCCTGGGATGGCAGCTTCTTCGAACTGTTCCGCCCGTTCGCGCTGCTGTGCGGCCTGGTGAGCCTGAGCATGCTGCTGACCCACGGCGCGGCATGGGTGTCGATGAAAGCCGATGTGAGCATCGCAGCGCGTGCGGCGGTGATCGCCCGGGTGATGTCGCTCGTGTACGTCGTGCTGTTCGTGCTGGCCGGCATCTGGCTGGCGTACGGCATCCCGGGTTATGCGGTGGCTGGGCCGGTCGTCACGGACGGCATCTCGAACCCGCTGACGAAGCAGGTTGCGGTCGGTGCCTCGTGGTTCGCGGGGTATCTCACCCACCCGTGGTTCTGGGCCGCACCGGTCGTGGCCTTCGTGGGCGCGCTCGGCGTGCAGCTGTTCGTGTCGCGCCAGGGCTTCCTGGGCTTCTTCAGCAGCTGCCTGTCGGTGGCGGGCACCATCTGCGCCGCGGGTTTCGCGCTGTTCCCGTTCCTGATGCCATCGTCGGTGGATCCGCGCTCGAGCCTGACGGTGTGGGATGCCTCGTCGAGCCAGGGCACGTTGTTCCTGATGATGTGCCTGGTCGCGTTCTTCCTGCCAATCATCATCCTCTACACGACCTGGGTGTTCCGCGTGATGCGCGGCCGGGTCAGCCTCGAACAGGTGCGCAAATCGCACCACATGTACTGAAGGAGGAAAACACACCATGTGGTACTTCGCCTGGATCCTCGGCCTTGGCCTGGCCTGCACCTTCGCCATCCTCAACGCGATGTGGTTCGAAGTTAACGCCGACGACGCCGCCCACCAGAAGAAAGACCCGAAGGTCAGCGCGAAGTAGGGAGCGACCTTGTGGGAGCGCGCTTGCGCGCGATGGGGCTTCCCGCAAGCACCCATCGCGTGCAAGCACGCTCCCACAGATCAAAACGCCGCGGGGTCCTTTGGCACCATCGCCGTCATGACCTCGGGCGCGCCCCGGGTCACCACAACGTCATCCTCAATGCGGATGCCGATGCCGCGCCAGCGCTCGGCCACGCCCTTGTCGCCCGGCGGGATGTAGATGCCGGGCTCCACGGTGAGCACCATGCCTTCCTCGAGGACGCGCGGTTCGCCGTCGATGCGGTAGTCGCCGACGTCGTGCACGTCCAGCCCGAGCCAGTGGCCGGTCTTGCTGGGGAAGTACGCCTTGTAGGTACCTTCAGCGATCACGCGGTCGACGCCGCCCTTGAGCAGGCCGAGCGCGCAGAGGCCGGTAGCGATCACGCGCACGGCCGCCTCATGCGAATCAGCGAAGGAACGCCCGGGCCGTACCGCATCGATCGCGGCGAGCTGGGCCTCGTGCACGATGTCGTATAGCGCGCGCTGCTCCGGTGAGAACGTGCCGTCCACCGGGTAGGTGCGGGTGATGTCCGAGGCGTAGCACTCGACCTCGGCGCCGGCATCGACCAGGAGCAGGTCACCCGCCTTGAGGACGGCGCGATTGGCCTGGTAATGCATGATGCAGGCGTTGGCACCCCCGGCGATGGTCGGCGGGAAGGCCGGCACGGCGCCGCGGCTGCGGATGGTGCGGAGGATCTCGCCCTCGATCTCGTATTCGGCCACGCCAGGGCGGGCCATGGCCATGGCGGCCAGGTGCGCGGCGCCGGCCACCTCGGCCGAACGACGCATCAGGGCCAGTTCGTCGCGTGACTTGAACAGGCGCAGGTCGTGCAGCAGGTGGCCCAGGGCCACCAGGTCCTTCGGCACGACGCCACCGCCGCGCGCGGTACGCAGGCGGCGCATCCAGGCGAGCAGGCGGGCATCGAAGTCGGGTTCCTGGCCGAAATGGCAGTACACCCGCGCCCTGCCCTCGATCATCCCGGGCAGGATGTCGTCGATATCGTCGATCGGAAACGCGTCATCGAGCCTGAGTTCGCGCGCCGCACGGTCGGTGCCCATGCGCTCGCCATCCCAGCGCTCGCGGTCGGCATCGCGCTCGCGGCAGAACAGGACCGTCTCGCCATGCGCGCGGCCAGGCAGCAAGGCCAGCACGGCCTCCGGTTCGTCAAACCCGGTGAGGTAATGGAAGTCGGAATCCTGCCGGTACGGCCAGGGCGCGTCCGCGTTGCGCATGCGCTCCGGCGCGGCGGCAAGGATCAGTACGGCATCCTCGCCGGCCATGCGCATCAGCTCCCGGCGCCGCCGGGCGTATTCCGCCGCCGCGATCAATGCAGGGTATCGCTGGCCGGTTCCTGGCGCGGGGCCATTTCCGCATGCAGGGTCAGCGCGCCGACGCGCACGTATTCCTCCAGCTCGGTGAGGGAATCCTCGTCGCCTTCCACATCCTCATCGAGGGTGACCTCGGTCGAAGCGATGGTGGCCATGTCGCGGAGGATTTCACGGGCGTCTTCGCTCAGCTTCTTCGCCGCCTCGGGCGATCCGCCCAGGCCGAAACCGCCGAGGAAGCCGCGCGTCCAGTCGGCAAGGCCTTCGACGCGCTCGTGCAGCGGGGCCTCGTCATCGGGGATCCACGGCATGAAGCTCAGGTCGGTATCCGCGAGCCATTCCTCCGTCTGGTGGCGCAGGCGCAACAGCGTCGCGGTTTCTTCCGTGGTAAGCGCCGGATCCGGCTCGAGTTTCAATGCGTCCAGCACGTTACCGGCCGGAAACGTGCCGCCGGCACTGATGTAACCGACGAGCGAGCCGTGGAACTCGCTGACGGTGGTCCCCAGGTTGCAGCGCCCGATCAGTTCGGCGATGTCTTCGGGGTCGACGGTCTGGTTGGCCGACATGGCGCGTACTCCTCAAGAATCGCCTTTAAGTCTAATCCACCCGGCCAGCTGTCACGTGGAGGAATTACGCTTCACGGCCTGCTGACAACTCGCGAAGCCCTGTTATAGTCCGCGCATGACGAACCCGGATGCCTTCAAGACCGAACTGGAAGCCCTGAGCGCCACGCTCGACCGGCTCGTCGATACCGTCCGTCGCCTGACGGAGGAGAACCGCAGCCTGCGCCACAGCCAGGAACAACTGGCCAATGAGCGTGCGAGCCTGATGGCGCGCAACGAGCAGGCCCGCAGCCGCGTCGAAGCCATGATCCAGCGCCTGAAGGCGCTGGAGAACACGGGTTGAATCCACGTATGAACGCACCTGCCTCCGAACCCGTCGCCCTGCGGTTCCTCGACCGCGAATTTCACATTGCCTGCGCGCCCGAAGAGCGTGAAGGCCTGCTGGCGGCCGGGCGTTACCTGGATGACAAGATGCGTGCGCTGAAATCCAGCGCGAAGGTGCCTGGTTTCGACCGCATCGCCGTACTGGCGGCCGTGAGCATCGCCCACGAGCTGCTCTCGCTGCGCGGGCAGCACAACACGCAGGAACAGTCCCTGACCGACGGACTGGCCGCGCTGCGCAAAAAACTTGATGGCCTGCTCGACGCCTCGGTAAAATAACCACCGGGCGTTCCCTGCGGTGCTCGCCAGCGCACTTTACATTTGCCTTGTTCCTACATACGACCCCGGGTCGGCCATACACGGTTGTTGCGCATGTCCGCCTTCGTACGGAAAGCCTTGAGACCGTGTGGCTCTCCCACCTGATCCTTTGGATCAAGGTCGTTTGGTGCGCAGCGGCATCGCGGAGAACGCCTCTTTCTTTTGCCGGCCGGCCCCGCCTGGGGCCGGTCAGCGCCTTGCCCGCGGCACCGGGCGTGGCGGCTCACGGGCGCCCAGACCGTGCCGTTCGGCTGAACGACCATGTCAAAGCTCCCCGAAAGACGTGAACTGCGGGCCGACCTTGTCCAGCGCCGCCGCGAGCTCAAGCCCGCCGAGCGCGTTGCCGCGGCCGCAGGCCTGCGCCATTCGCTGGAACAACTGCCTGAATTCCTTACCGATAAGCACGTGGCCGGCTACTGGGCCACGGGTGGCGAGTTGCCGCTGAACGTGGCGATCGGCCCGCTGGCCGAGCGTGGGCAGACCTTCTACCTGCCCATCGTGACCAAGACCGCCGGCAAGAAGCGCCTTACGTTCGCCCCGTGGACCACGGGCGAGGACGTGGAATCGAACGAGCTTGGCATCCCCGAGCCCAAGGCCGCGTCGCACATCATCGAGGCCGAAAAGCTCGACCTGGTGCTGGTGCCGCTGCTTGGCTTCGACCGTAACGGCAATCGCCTGGGTTTCGGCGGCGGCTACTACGACCGCAGCTTCGAGTTCCTCCGCGGGCAGAAGCGCCCGGCGCAGCCGTTGCTCGTGGGCGTGGGCTATGCGTTCCAGGAACTCGATGCGATCGAAACGGCCGAGTGGGACATCAAGCTCGACTACATCGCGACGGACAAGGAACTGATCGACTGCACGGGTGGCGCTGAATGAAATACTGGCTCATGAAGTCCGAGCCGGACGCGTTTTCCATCGATGACCTTGAACGCAAGGGCGTCGAGCCGTGGGATGGCGTGCGCAACTACCAGGCACGCAACTTCATGCGCGATGGCATGAAGGTGGGCGACAAGATCTTCTTCTACCACTCGAACACGGATGTCCCCGGCATCGTCGGCATCGCGACCGTCGCGTCGCCGGCGTACCCGGACGAAAGCCAGTTCAATCCGAAATCGAAGTACTACGACGAAAAGGCGAAGCGTGAAGAGCCGCGCTGGATGCTGGTCGATGTGAAGTTCGAGCGGAAGTTCAAGCGGACGATCTCGCTGGATGAAATGAAGAACCTCGACGCGCTCGCGGAGATGCCGCTGGTGCGCAAGGGCAACCGTCTGTCGGTCATGCCTGTCGCCAAGCACGACTGGGACATCATCCTCAAGCTGGAAAAAGCATGAGCCAGGACAACGAGAAGCGCCTCGCCGCCGAAACCGCCGCGTTCAAGTACGTGGGCAACGGTCCGAAGGACCGCATCATCGGCGTCGGCACCGGATCCACGGTGAATTTCTTCATCGATGAGCTGCCGCAGTACCGCGATTACATCAAGGCCTGCGTTTCCAGTTCCGAGGGTTCCAGCGAACGCCTGCGCAAGCTCGGCTTCGACGTCATGGACCTGAACGCCGCGGGCCGCCTCGATCTTTATGTCGATGGCGCCGACGAGTGCGACGGCAACAAGTGTCTGATCAAGGGCGGCGGCGCGGCGCTCACCCGCGAAAAGATCGTCGCTGCGGCGTCGGACAAATTCGTCTGCATCATCGATGCCAGCAAGCAGGTCGACGTGCTGGGCAAGTTCTCGCTGCCGATCGAAGTGATCCCGATGGCGCGCAGCCTGGTGGCCCGCGAGATCACCGCCATGGGCGGTACGCCGGTGTGGCGCGACGGCGTCACCACCGACAACGGCAACTGGATCATCGACGTGCACGGCTGGCGCATCACCGACCCGGTGGCGCTCGAAGCCCAGCTCAACCAGATCACCGGCATCGTCTGCGTCGGCCTCTTCGCCAAACGCGGCGCCGACGTCGTCATCGTCGGCAATCGCGAGATCTGAGACCCCGGAGCGGCACGCTGGCTGCGCTACTGCCCTTGTGGGAGCGCGCTTGCGCGCGATTGGGCGCGGCGAGCACCCATCGCGTGCAAGCACGCTCCCACACGCGCTCCTACAGGTAATCTCTCGCCCATGAATCTCGAAATCGCCCTGCTTGCCGCGCTGCTGCTCGTCGGCATCGCCTGCCTCGCCCTGCTGTTCACCCTGCTCTCCCGCGCTAAACCACGCGATGACGGCAGCGCCACGAAACTGGACGCCCTGCGCGAAGACACCCTCCGCCTGGAAGGTGTCCTCCGTGACGAACAGCGCGCCGGCCGTGGCGAACTGGGCGAGAGCTTCGGCCAGTTCCGCGGCCACGTGCAGGATCAGCTGCAGGCCGCCGCCACCCACCAGCACGAGCGTATCGATGGTTTCGGCCGCCGGCTCGACCAGCTGACCGAGCGCACCGACCTCGGCCTGCAGACGCTGCGCCAGGGCATGCAGGATGACGCCCGCAAGACGCGTGAGGAGTCCGCCCTCACCCTGAAGCACTTCGGCGAGCTGCTCGACCAGCGCTTCACCGCGCTCTCCGCCGATAGCGAAAAGCGCATGGCCGACATGCGCGGCACGCTGGAAACCCGGCTGGCCGCCATCCAGCAGGACAACGCGGCCAAGCTGGAGCAGATGCGCGCCACCGTGGACGAAAAGCTGCAGTCCACCCTCGAGACCCGCCTGGGCCAGTCGTTCCAGCTGGTGTCCGAGCGGCTCGAGGCGGTCCAGCGCGGCCTGGGCGAGATGCAGGCCCTTGCCGCCGGTGTCGGCGACCTCAAGCGCGTCCTGACCAATGTGAAGACCCGAGGCACCTTCGGCGAAGTGCAGCTGGGCGCCTTGCTCGAGCAGATCCTGGTCGCCGAGCAGTACGACGCCAACGTCGCGACGGTGCCCGGTTCGGCCGAACGCGTGGAATTCGCCATCCGCCTGCCCGGCGCCGAGGACGGCGCCCCGGTCTGGCTGCCGATCGATGCCAAGTACCCGATCGAGGATTACCAGCGCCTGCTCGACGCGCAGGATGCCGCGGACGCCGAGGGCGTGCTCAGCGCCGGCAAGGCCCTGGAACTGCGCGTCCGAGAGGAAGCGAAGCGGATCCGGACCAAATACGTGGCGCCCCCGCATACCACGGACTTCGCCATCCTGTTCCTGCCCACAGAAGGCCTGTACGCCGAGGTGATCCGCCGCCCGGGCCTTTCCGACCAGTTGCAGCGCGACCACCGGGTCACCGTGGCCGGCCCGACCACCCTCACCGCCCTGCTCAACAGCCTGCAGATGGGCTTCCGGACCCTGGCGATCGAAAAGCGCTCGTCCGAGGTCTGGCAGGTGCTGGGCGCGGTGAAGAACGAGTTCGGCAAGTTCGGCGTGGTGCTGGAAAAGACCCGCAAGCAGCTGGACACCGTCCGCAACAGCATCGACAACGCCGGGATCCGCACCCGGGCGATCGAGCGCAAGCTGCGCGGCGTGGAGACCCTGGGCGGCGACGAGACCCAGCGGCTCCTGGACCTGGTGCCTGGGGCGGAGGAAGGCGAGCCTGAGGGCGAATCCGAGGACTGAGGCGCGTTACAATGACGGTTTGCTTACGTGCCCGAGGAATCCACCCCGATGAGCGACGACGCCAAGTCCCGTCCGGTCACCCGCGAGCAGGCTGAAGAGGCCGTTCGCACCCTGCTGCTCTGGTCCGGTGAAGATCCGACGCGCGAAGGCCTGCTCGACACGCCCAAGCGCGTGGTCAAGGCTTATTCGGACTGGTTCAAGGGCTACGACGAGGATCCGGCGGAATACCTGCGCCGCACCTTCAAGGAAGTGGAAGGCTACGACGAGATGATCGTACTTCGCGACATCGAGTTCGAGAGCCACTGCGAGCATCACATGGCCCCGATCATCGGCCGCGCGCACGTTGGCTACGTGCCGACCGATCGCGTGGTCGGCATCAGCAAGCTCGCCCGCGTGGTCGATGGCTTCGCCCGCCGTTTCCAGGTGCAGGAGAAGCTGACCGCGCAGATCGCGCATTGCATCGAAGACACCTTGCGCCCGCGCGGCGTCGGCGTGGTGATCGATGCCAGCCACGAGTGCATGACCACGCGCGGCGTGCACAAGCGCGGCGTCTCGATGGTGACCAGCCAGATGCTCGGCAGCTTCCGCGAGGATCCGCGCACGCGTGGTGAATTCCTCCGTTTCGTCGGCGTCGACCGTCGCTGACCTTGAACGGGCCAGCCGATACCACCGTCCACGACGAACGCCTGCAGGATCTCTTCCGCGACGGCGTCGTCGCCGAGGACCTCCCCACCGTCTTCCCGCTGCTGCGCGGGCGCAGCCTGTTGCGCACGTTCTCCGCGCTGTTCCACGGCAGCGAGGCGCAGGTGCTGTTGCGCCTGCTCGTGCTGCGTACGCTGGGTGCGCGCACGCATGCCACCGAGTGGGCGCCGCAGGAGATCCGCGACCACCTGTCGTTCGTCGACCCGGTCAAGCTCGAGACCGTCGTCCAGCGCCTGAAAGACCACGACCTGCTGGTCTACGACGCGGAAACCCTGCGCTACCGCGTCGGCCCCATGGGCCGCAAGGCACTGGGTGCGCTGGCGACCATGCTGGAGTTCGAGAACGACGATGACGATGGCCTCGGCTATCTCACCGCGCAGCTCGCCGCCGGCCAGGCCGTGGGCCGCGTCTCCGCGGATGAACTCGGCCACTTGCTCTCGCGCCTCACCGAGCTGAAGGAAGATTTCGACCGCGCGGTGCTCTCCGGCTCCGAACACCGCATCCGCCGTGCCGCGGAACGCCTCGATTCGGTCTGGACCTGGGTGGAGAAAGGCACCGAGATCGTCGCCGCCATCACCGAGGCCGAGGAACTCGAGCCCGTGGCGCACCGCCTCGCGCAGGCCGTCGGCCGCGCGCAAAGCGCGCTGCTGCGCCAGGCCGGCGTGTTCCAGCGCGAACTCAACAAGATCGACCAGCACCGCGTGCACCTGGGCCGTACCGGCCTGTCGTCGTCGGACCTGGTCGGCTGGCTGCGTGCGCAGGATATCGACACCCTTGCCTCGTTCGAGGAGGGCCAGCTGTCGCTGCCGCTGCCCGCGCCGTTCCTGCACGACCAGATCGCGCTCGACGTCGCCGAATATGAGCTGCTGGAACGCGAACGCCTGGCGGCCGAAGTCACGACGCTCCCGGGCGCTGAAGAACCGCCCGATACGGCCGACCTGCCCATGGGCGAGGAAGACCTGCGTTACCTCGACGACTGGCACGCCGAACTGGCCGCCATCGTGGCGCCGCGCGAACTCGCCGAGACGCTGATCCCGAACGATTACGCATTGTCCGCCTACCGTCTTTCCCTGCTCGGCCTGCTCGGCGACCCTGAATCCGCAGCGCTGGAGGGCGGCACCGCCGACCTCGCCCGCCTGCCGCTCGCGCTGGAAATCGACCCCGTGCTGATCGACCCCGAATTGCCCCAGATCGCGCTGGTGAGCGCCGGGCGCCTGCGCCCGCGCACCGCCGCGAAGGACACCCCCGATGCATGACGAAACCGCCAGCCTGGTGACCCGCCTGCTCGCGCAACGCTGGCTGCCGCGCGATGACGTGCAGGCACGCAAGGCGCTGCTCGACGAGGCCTTCCGCGAAGACCTGGACCGCCGCCTCGAGGCGGTCGGCCTGGAACTGCGCGAACACCCTTACGCCGCGTACATCGGCCTCGCCGTCGCCCGGCGCAGCGAGCGCGCCGTGTTCGGCGGCAGCGACAGCTGGATCAGCAACACCATGCAGCTCGACCGCGACGGCGTCGCCCTGCTTGTGGTGATCTGGGCGCTGATCGTTCTGCCCAAGCGCCAGCGCCAGGTCGAGCGGCAGGAGATCGAGGCCGCCGCGTCGCAGTCGCAGATGTTCGCGGAAGAAAAACCCATTCCGCGTGACCCGACGATCTCACCGGTCATCGCCGAGCGCACCCTGCTCGCCGACTTCGCCGACAAGCTCGGTGGCAAGACGCGCGTGAACTTCAACCTCGGCACGCTGAACCGCCTGGGCTTCATCATCCGCCGCAAGGGCGAAGTAGCCGAAGGGCCGCTGCTCGACCTCGCCTTCGATTACGAGCGCACCGCACGGCGCATCCTCGATGGCGCGCTGGGCGACCTGCTCGCCGATGCCGCGTCGCGCGCGGCGAACGCGCCCGCCGATACGGCCGACGACGAGCCGCTGTACGACACCGAGACCGATCCCGAGGCCACCGACGATGTTTGATTTCCGCAGCCTCGAAGTCGTCCATTGGGATTACTGGCAGCGCTTCAGCCTTCCGCTCGATACCAACATCGTCACCGTCGTGGGCCCGAACGGTTCGGGCAAGACCACGCTGCTCGATGCCCTGCGCACGCTGCTGACCATCGACTGCGCGGGCAACCGCGATTACAAGAGTTACCTTCGCCACAACGGCAAGCCGTTCGCGTGGCTGCGCGCCCGGGTCGGCAACATCCCCGGCCCGAATGGTGAGCGCCCGTTCTTCCCACTGATGGATCGCGAGGTCACCCTGGCCTGCCGTATCCAGAAGAAGGGTGGCGAGTGGACCCGCCAGTACGCCGTGCTCGGCGGCGACGTCAGCGTGGAAGAGATCGAGGCGCGCAACGACTTCCTCGGCCTGCGCGAGTACCGCGTGCGGCTCGAGGGCGCCGGCCTCTCGCAGGCGATCCGCCGCGTGCTCACGCTGGAACAGGGGGCGACCGACAAGCTCTGCCAGCTGCCGCCCAAGGCGCTGCTCGACCTCGTCTTCGACGTGTTCGGCGACAAGGCCGTGCTCGACGATTACCAGCGCGCGCGCAACGAACAGTCCGAGGCCGACCGCGAACAGCACGGCCTGGAGCACCAGCTTTCCCTCATCGGCGTGAGCCTGCAGGAAGCCGAGGCGCGCGCCCGTTCCTACCAGGAATGGAACGCGCTGAAGGACGAGCGCGTGTCGCTCGTTGCCGAAGTGCTCCCGCGTACCGAATTCGCCGACCTCGCCGCCAGCGTGCGTGGCGCCCGCCCGGCGCTGAACGGCGTGAAGCGCCGCGTCGCGGAACTGGAGCAGCGCGATGCCGAACTGACGCGCCAGCTCGGCGAGCTCGATGCCACCGGCGAGCAGCTGCGTGGCGAACAGCACGAGGCGGACATCGCCCGCCAGTCGACGCAGAAGAGCCTCGACGCGGCACGTGCTGCCCTCGCCCAGAACGACCTGGTCATCCGCCAGGAGAATCGCCTGCGTGAAATGGTCGCCGCGCAGAACGGCGCTGACCACGAGCGCCTCGCCGACATCGCCCGCGACGCGCGCGCCCGCCTGCATGCGCTGCAGACGGAAGAGACCGGCCTGCGCCAGGAACTGGGCACGCTCACCACCAAGCTCACCGCCTGGCGCAGCGGCCGTCGCTACACGCCTGAGTTCGAGGCGGCTTTCCGCCGCGCGCTCGATGACGCGGGCATCCGCCACAGCATGCTCAGCGAGATCGTCGAGATCACCCAGCCGCGCTGGCAGCCGGCGGTCGAAGCGGTGCTCGCCGGCTATCGCCATGTCGTGCTGCTGGATGATCCGCGCGATCGCGAGAAAGCCTGGAAGCTCGGCGAATCGATGCGCTACAAGCATTTCGTCGTCGCCGACCGCGCGCCGGCCGAGAAGCCTGTCGCTGGCTCACTGCATGAAGTGGTCGAATTCTCCGCCGCCGCGCCGGACTGGCTGCTGCGCAACCTCGATCGCATCCAGCGCGTGGAAGACGTGCCGGAGGGTTCGAAGCTGGGCCGCGACCAGGACTGGATCACGCCGCAGGGTTATTTCCGTGAGCGCCGCGGCGGCCGCCACCTCGGCGTGGATGACATGTATTTCGGCGCCTCCGCGCGCGAGCGCCAGCTGCGCGATGGCGAAGCGAAGCTGCGCGAGATCGAAGGCCGCCTGCGCGACATCGCCGACGAGCGCAAGACCGCCTCGGCCCAGGCCGGCGATGCGGAGAGCATCCTGCGCGGCGCGAACGCCAGCAGCCAGCTCGCCGATCGTGCGGAAGAGTTCAACGAAGCACGCGAGCAGCAGCCGCGCCTGCAGGAAGACGTCCAGCGCACGGCCGACAGCCACGCCGCCGCCGAGCAGTATTACGAAGGCGTGCGCGAGAAGCGCCTGAAGACCTCCAACGGCCGGGATAACGCCGCGCGCGAACAGCGCACGGTGCAGAACCAGCTGGCGGACTCCGTGCGGCAGTACCACACCTCGCGCGGCGAGCAGGTGGAGCGGCTCAAGGCGTTCCGGGCGAAGCGCAAGGGCGTCGTGCTCGCGCACCGCACGCGCGCTGCCATCGCGGCGCTGCGCGAGCGCTTTGAATCCCCCGCCGCCGTGCGCCGCGAGATGGATCGCGTCGAGCGCCGGCTGGAAGAAGGCCATTGGGAACAGGATCCCAGCGTGCTCGCCTTGCGCGAGAAGCTCGGCGCCGACCATGAAGGCCTGAAGCACGATCTCGAGAAGCGCCGCCTGCACCTCGAACGCGCCGGCCGCATCACGCATGAAGCGCGCGGGGCGTATATCCATGTGCTGCGCAACACCGTGCGGCGCTACGCGAAGAACCTGAAGATCCTCGCCGAGCTCGCCGGCATCGGCGTTGAAGTCGATCTGCCCGAACTCAATAACGACGACCTCGCCCTTGCCTCGGCCGCGCTGCACGTGCGCTTCGAGTTCGACAAGAAGGGCTGGATCGGCATGGACGACGGCGAGGCCTCTGGCGGCCAGCAGGTGATGAAGTCGCTGCTCCTGCTCGTCGCACTGATGCGCGACGAAGACCGCCCCGGCGGCTTTGTGTTCATCGATGAACCGTTCGCCCACCTCGACATCTTCAACATCGACAAGGTCGGCGCGTTCCTCAAGAGCACCCGCGCCCAGTACATCCTGACCACCCCGGCGACGCACAATGTCAACGTGTTCCAGCCCTCGGAGCTGACGCTCGTCACGAGCAAGCGCCGACCGGGCGCGGTCTGGGCACAGCCGCTGGCGGTGCTCCGCCGGCGGGCCGAGGTCGCCTGACACGCCATCGCGCGCAAGCGCGCTCCCACAGGGCATTCGCAGACCTTGTGGGAGCGCGCTTGCGCGCGATGTTTTTCAGCGAGCCGTCAAACGATCAGTACAACCCGCTCTCACCCGGCACCGGGTTGTCCTCACCCGAGCCATCCAGCGCGTCGCCGGAGTCGTTGCTCGCGCGGTAGCGGGTCGGGTCGTGTTCGTCGTATTCCAGTTCGGCCTGCTGCTTGAGCTGGTGACGACGGAGCAGCCACGCGGCGGTAAGCGCGGCGATACCAAGACCGGCACCCACGGCGATCGAGGTGCGCGGATGACTGCGCATCTGTTTACCGGCACGCGCTGCAGCGGCGCTGGCCTGCTTGCCGGCACGTGCGGCGGCCTTGCTTGCGCGCTTGCCGGCACGGGTCGCGGCATTGCCTGCCTGCGCGCCCGCGAGTTCGGCCAGCTCACTGGCCTGTTTCTGTGCGAGGGCGGCCAGGTCGACGGACCGATGGCCTGCGTGGTTGGCGAAACGGCTGGCCCGTTTCTCGGCCTGGGCGAGAAGCTCGCGCACATCATCACCGACGCGCGAGGCGACGACGCCAGCGTGGCCGGCGTACTGCCGGGCGGCGCCCTTCAGCTCAAGCGCACGGTCGTGGGTAAGCGCACCGGCCAGGCGCTGGGCGCGGCCACCGAGTTCCGCCGTGAGGCTCTTGCGGAAGAGGGACATGGGTGGGGTCTCCTTGGGCATGCTGAGGAGTCCACGTTGCCGCCGCGGGCGTGATGATCGTGCGTTGGGGATGTTCCCATCGCGTCATGGGTTCAGCTTTTCCCATGGGTTTGTGGGAGCGGGCTTGCGCGCGATGGGTGCTCGCGGCTAGCCCTATCGCGCGCAAGCGCGCTCCCACAATGGGTCTGGCACTCGAATGCTTTAGAGGCTGTTGAGCCAATCCTCGTCCGTGCCTTCGTTCACGCCTTCGAACAGGAAGGTGGAGAGGTAGCGTTCGCCGGTGTCGGGGAGCATGGCGAGGATGACGCTGCCTTCGGCGGCGCCCTTCGCATACTCGAGTGCCGCGGCGACCGTGGCGCCGGCGGACACGCCGACGAACAGGCCTTCCTCCGCGGCAAGGCGGCGGGCGGTGTCACGGGCGACCACCTCATCGACGACCAAGTCCTGGTCGAAGACCTTGCGGTTCAGAACGTCGGGGACGAAGTCCGGCGTCCAGCCCTGGATCTTGTGCGGCGACCATGGCTTGTCCTGGAGCAGCGGCGCGGCCGCCGGTTCGCAGGCGATGATCTTCACCTCCGGCCGGGCGACCTTCAGCACCTCGCCCACGCCGGTGAGCGTGCCGCCGGTGCCCCAGCCGGTCACGAACGCATCGAGGCGGCGGCCAGCGAAGTCCTGGAGGATCTCGGCGGCGGTGGTCTGGCGGTGGTAGGCCGGGTTGGCCGGGTTCTGGAACTGGCGCGGGAGGAACCAGCCGTGCTTCGCCGCGAGTTCCTCGGCCTTCTTCACCATGCCACTGCCGCGCTCGGCGGCAGGCGTCAGGATGACCTTGGCGCCATAGGCGCGCATGAGCTTGCGCCGCTCGACGGAGAAGGAGTCGGCCATCGTGGCCACGAACTTGTAACCCTTGGCCGCGCAGACCATGGCGAGGGCGACGCCGGTGTTGCCGGAGGTGGCTTCGATCACCGTATCGCCGGGCTTGAGCAGGCCTTTCTGTTCGGCATCGAGGATGACCGCGATGGCCAGGCGATCCTTGACCGACCCACCGGGATTGAAGGATTCCACCTTCGCATACAGACTGACGTGCCTGGGGGCGATGCGGGGCAGGCGCACGATCGGGGTGCGGCCGATCGTGTCGAGGATGCTCTCATGGATCATGGAAGGTTCCCGGATTGGACGCAGTCCTTCGAGAGTACGCCGCTCCGACACGACCGACAAACACCTATGCAGGTTTCCATGTACCGGACTTCCCGCGGCCTGCTGGCCGCCTTCGCCCTCTTCGCCGCCACCGCCGCGGCCGCCCAGGATTTCCCCAGCACGCCGAAGGAATACCTGCGGCGGGTGGACGCCAATGGCGATGGCAAGGTGGATGATGCGGAATACGTCCGTTACATGAGCCAGGGCTTCCAGCGCATGGACATCAATGGCGATGGCGTGATCGATGCGAACGACGGCCCGATGCGCCCCGGTGCCCGACCGATCCACCTGGATGAGTTCCAGCGCAACCTCATCCATCAGTTCCACAAGCTGGATACGAACAAGGATGGCTACCTCAATGCACGCGAGCTGACCCAGCCGCCGCAGTAGCCCGATTGGCGCGGCCGCGCCGGTCAGCTACCCTCTCCCGATCCTGGGGAGGACTTGATGAGTACAACGGAATTGTTCCTGGTCGCCATGGTGATCATCCTTGGCGTGCCTTACCTGATCTGGCGGATCTTCCGCACTGACTACTGGGCACCGCTGGTCGTGGTGCAGATCATGACCGGCATCCTGCTGGGGCCAGGCGTGCTGGGCAAGGCCTTCCCCGATTACTACGCCACGGTGTTCGCGCCGCCGGTCATCGGTGCGCTGAACGGCATCGCGTGGTGGGCTGTCATGTTGTTCGTCATGATCGCCGGCATCGAGCTGGATCTCCGCGAGGTGTGGCGCCAGCGCAAGGAATGCGGGACCACCGCCGCCCTGGCGCTGGGCGCGCCGCTCGCCGCCGGCTGTGCGGCCGCACTGGGCCTCATGGCGTGGCGCAGCGGCTGGATCGGCGAAGGTACCCAGCCCTGGCAGTTCGTGCTGGGCATCGGCATGTCCTGCGCCGTCACCGCCCTGCCGATCCTGATCCTGCTGATGGAGAAGCTCGACATCCTCCGTGCCCCACTGGGCCAGCGCGTGCTGCGTTATGCCAGCCTCGACGACATCGCCATCTGGGCGGTGCTAGCGATCCTGCTGCTGGACTGGAAGCGCGTCGGCCACCAGGCCGCCTTCCTCGCCATCTTCGCCGTTGCGGCGTGGGCGTTCCGCTTGCTGATGGCGCGCCTGAAGGAAACCGACCGCTATTACGTCAGCCTGATCTGGCTTGCCGCCGTGGCCTACGGCGCCGACTGGTGCGGCCTGCACTTCATGGTCGGCGCGTTCCTCGCCGGTGCGATCATGGAGCGCGACTGGTTCGATCTCGAACGCCTCGACGGCCTGCGCCACAACGTGCTGCTGACCATCATGCCGATCTACTTCCTGTCGACCGGCCTGCGCACGAACTGGAACATCGGCGGCACCGCCGTGTTCGTAGCGGCGGGCGTACTGCTGGTGGCGTCGGTCGTCGGCAAGCTGGCCGGCGTCGGCCTGGCGGGCAAGCTGCTCGGCTGGAAGCGTGGCGATGCCTGGCTGATCGGCTGGCTGCTGCAGACCAAGGCCCTCATCATGATCATCTTCGTCAACGTGCTGCTCGATAAGCACATGATCACCAGCGAGACGTTCACCGCGCTGCTGCTCATGGCCGTCGCCAGCACCATGATGACCATTCCCATCGTCGCACCGCGACTGAAAGCACTGGGCTATGTCTGACGCCGAACACACCGTGCTGGCCACCCCCGTGCGTCGCGCGGCGGTGGTCTTCGTCTTCATCACCGTGCTCATCGACATCCTGGCGTTCGGCATCATCATCCCGGTGCTGCCGCACCTGATCGAATCGATGACCGGCGGCACCGTGAGCAACGCCGCGTGGTGGGTGGGCGTGTTCGGCACGGTGTTCGCCGCCGTGCAGTTCTTTTCCTCGCCGATCCAGGGCGCCCTCTCCGACCGGTTCGGCCGGCGCCCCGTGATCCTGCTCTCGAACCTGGGCCTGGGCCTGGATTTCGTGCTGATGGCGCTCGCGCCGTCGCTGTGGCTGCTGTTCGTGGGCCGCATCATTTCCGGCATGACGGCGGCGAGCTTCACCACGGCCAACGCTTACATCGCCGATGTCACGCCGCCGGAAAAGCGCGCGGGCGCGTTCGGCCTGCTGGGCGGCGCGTTCGGCATCGGCTTCATCATCGGCCCGGCGCTCGGTGGTTTCCTCGGCGGCATCGACCTGCGCCTGCCGTTCTGGGTCGCCGCGGGGCTGGCCCTCGCCAACTTCCTGTATGGCTTCTTCATCCTGCCCGAATCGCTGCCGCCGGAACGCCGCGCCGCCCGTTTCGAGCCGCACACCGCGCACCCCATGGGTGCCCTGCGCCTGCTCCGCTGCAGCCCCACGGTGTTCGGGCTGGCCATCGTCACCTTCCTGTTCTACCTGGCGCACTACGTGCTCCAGACCACCTTCGTGCTCTACGCCGATTACCGCTACCACTGGGGCGCGCAGGCGGTGGGCTTCGTGCTGGCCCTGGTTGGTGCGTGCGACGGCTCCGTGCAGGCGTTCCTGACCGGCCGGCTCACCAGCCGCTTCGGCGAGCGGAAGATCCTGGTCACCGGCCTGCTCTTCGGCACGCTGGCCTTCGCGGTCATGGGCCTGGCCAATACCGGCTGGGTGTTCCTGCTCGGCATCCCGCTTATGGCGCTTTGGGGCCTGTCGGGGCCGCCGATGCAATCGATCATGACCCGCTGCGTCTCCGCCGACCAGCAGGGCCGGCTGCAGGGCGCGATCACCAGCCTGGGCAGCTTCGCCGGGATCTTCGGCCCGTACCTGTTCGCGCAGATCTTCGCCTTCTCGATCGCCCCGGAGCGGACGGTCCATGTGCCGGGGGTCGCCTTCCTGCTCGCGGCCGTGCTGATCGGCGTCGGGGCGGTCGTGGCGGCCCGGGCGACGCGGTGGATGCCCGGCCCGCAGGATCCCCCATAAGGCAGATCGAAATTCCCAGATTTCATCGTATGATGCGCGACGTATTTGAGAAACTTCACGCGACGGTCGGGGCGTGCGTTTGGACAGCCAGCTCTGGGAAAATAAATACCGCGAGTCCGTCGAACGGCTCACCCGTGAGGAAGCCCAATGGCGGGCCGTGGAGTCCGTGCTCCGCCAGCTCGTCGCCAGCCTTACCCGCGCCGCCCATGGGGCGCATGACCAGGTCGATCCGCACATCGAGCGCCTGAGCGCGGCGCTTGCCGCCGGGGCGGCGGACGCCATGGTGCTGGAAACCCTTTCCAACAGCCTGCGCGACTCCCTGGAAGGCCTGGCCACCCGGCCCCTGCGCGTCCCGGAAGAGCGCGCCATCCCGATCACCCGGCCGCAGCGCACCGAGTACGGCTCGTCGGTCCAGGCCTCCCTGCACCGCCTCGTCGACCGGATCGTCGTCCAGCCCAAGCTGGCCGACCGCGCCAACGGCCTGCGCCGCGACGTGGCCGATGCGGGCGACCTGGTGGCCCTGGCGACCTGCAGCGACCGCCTCGCCGACCTGGTCAACGAGCAGCGCATCGGTATGCAGCGCGAGATCGATGCCCTGCAGGCGGTGCTGCGCCACGTGGCGGGCCGCCTCGACGAGATGACCCAGTACATGGCCCGCGAGCTCGCGGACCAGTCCACCGGCGAATCCAACGGCCAGGCCCTGGATGCCTCGGTGGCCCACGAGATGCGCCTGCTCAGCGAAGCGATCCTCGAGGCCGAGGATGCGCACGAGCTGCGCGAGCGGGTGAACGCAAGCCTCGAGACGATCGCCGCGTGCTTCCGCGATTTCCGCGAACGCGAGGGCTCGCGCCTCACCGCGTACCGTGACCGCGCCGAGAAGATGCGCCAGCGCGTCGAGCAGCTCGAGACCGAGCGCAATGCGTTGCAGCGTTCGCTGGAGCGCGAGCACGAGCTGGCCCAGACCGACACGATGATCGGCATGCCGAACCGGCTGGCCTACGAGAAGCGTATCGAGGCGGCTTACGAGAGCTGGCTGACGACGTCGCGCGCGCTCTCCATCGCCGCGATCGACATCGACCATTTCAAGAGCATCAACGATACGTATGGGCATACCGCGGGCGACGCGGTGCTGCGTGTGATCGGCCAGGCGCTGCTTAAGCACGTGCGCCCGGTGGATTTCGTCGCGCGTTACGGCGGCGAGGAATTCATTGTCATCTTCGATGGTGCCGATGAAGCCGAATCGCTGCAGGTATGCGAGCGGTTGCGCGGGAAGATCCAGCACCTCGCCTTCCACGCCAGCCGCCAGCCGGTGCGCGTCACCGCCTCGATCGGCGTGGCGCAGTTCCGCCAGGGCGATACACCGCAGTCCGTGTTCGAACGCGCCGACCTCGCGCTTTACACGGCGAAGAACGGCGGGCGTAACCGCTGCGTGGCTGGCTGAGGCCATCGCGCGCAAGCGCGCTCCCACGAAAGCATCGTTCGCAAGCTCACTCCCACAACGCTACAGAGAGGTTGTGGGAGCGCGCTTGCGCGCGATGGCTACGCCGCAACGCCAAATAGCCGCCCAACCACCGCCGTAAGCGCCATCGCCGCCGCACCCCAGAACAGGATCCGCACGACACCGCGCCACATCGCCGCGCCGGCAAGCCGCGCGCTCGTCGCGCCCAACACCGCCAGTGCGGCCAGCGAGACCGCGACCGTCACCGTCGCCATGTGCTCGCGTGGCGTGGCGGCCGTCGCGAGGATCGGCACGATCGCGCCCACGGCGAAGCTGGCCGCCGAGGCCGCGGCCGCCTGCAACGGCCGCGCGGCCGTGGCGGACGACAGGCCCAGTTCGTCGCGCGCATGCGCTTCCAGCGCGTCATGCGCCATCAACTGTTCGGCCACCTTGCGCGCCAGCTCGCGGTCGAGCCCACGGTGCACGTAAATCTCCGTGAGTTCCTTGTGCTCGCCATGCGGGTCCTCGCGCAGCTCGCGCAGCTCCACCGCCAGCTCGGCGCGTTCGCTATCGGCCTGCGAGCTCACGGAAACGTACTCGCCCGCGCCCATCGACATCGCGCCAGCGACCAGGCCTGCCACGCCCGCGATCATCACGCTGGAAGCGCCCGCTTCCGCGGATGCCACGCCGACCAGCAGGCTGGCGGTGGAAAGGATGCCGTCGTTGGCGCCCAGCACGGAGGCGCGCAGCCAGCCCAGGCGGCCTAGCCGGTGGTGTTCGGAATGTTTGCGGATCAACCCTCGTCCCCTTCAGCCTTTGCTTCCACGCGGTGTTCCAGGCGGGATACCAGCCAGCCCACCACCAGCGCGCATACCGTGCCGCATATCACCTCGCCCAGCCGGGATGCGGCCACCTCCCAGCGCGGGCCGGTCGCCGGCACCAGCAGCACGATGGCCGAGGTGATACCGCCGATCTTCGCCGCCGCACCCGCGTTCGCGGTCCAGCACGCCACGGTGACCAGCGCCAGGGCCAGCGCGAACGACACCAGGTCGCCCGTGCCGCCGACCCACAGGCCAAGCAGGCCCGCGATGCCGCCGAAGGTCGTGCCGAGCACCCGGTCGCGGCCCGCCCCGCGCGTGTCGCCATAGTGGGGCTGGGTCACCGCGACCGCGCTGATCGCGGCCCAGAACGCCTCCTCCGGCCTCAGCAGGTAGCCGGCGCCGTAAGCCGTGATCGAGGCGAGCATGGCCTTGAACGCCATGAACAGGCCCACGCGCAGGCGCGATGCGAGCGGCAACCCCTTGAACAGCCGATCGAGCAGCCGTTGCGCCCGGCGCACCCGCAGGATGTCCAGGGCGCCGCGCCGTGTCGACCGTTCTGCCTCGGGCTCGCTCATGCCCCTATCGTAGCTTTTCGCGCGCACAATACGCGCCGCCCCGGCCAGCCGGCCGACCCACCACCAAGAGCCCGTCCATGTCCATCACGATGTACCAGACCACCGTCCCCGTCCTCGTCCGCGCCCTGACGAACCTCTCCGGCGTGCTGAAGAAGGGTGCCGAACACGCGAAGGAACGCAACATCGCCGAAGAAGTGCTGCTGAACACCCGCATCACCCCGGACATGTTCCCCCTGGTCCGCCAGGTGCAGATCGCCACCGACATGGCCAAGGGCGCCGCCTTCCGCCTCGCCGGCGAAGAAGCCCCGAAGATGGAAGACAACGAAACCACGTTCGACCAGCTGCAGGCGCGCATCGCCTCGGTCATCGACATGCTGAAGGGTTTCAAGCCGGAACAGATCGACGGCAGCGAGAACCGCGAGATCGTGCTGAAGCTGCGCTCGGGCGACATGCACTTCAAGGGCCAGCCGTACCTGCTCGGCTTCGTGCTGCCGAACGTCTATTTCCACTGCACCACCGCCTACGCGATCCTGCGCGGCGTCGGCGTGGTGCTCGGCAAGTCCGATTTCATCGGCAAGCCGGAGTAAGCAATCCGGCCGTCGTGGGGGGGGGGGGGGGGGGGGGGGGGGGTTTTGGTGGGGGGGCCCCCCCCCCCGCCCCCCCCCCCCGCTCCCACAACAGTGTCGGCAACTCAGTTCTTCAGCTTCCACCCCGTGCGGAAGATCCACCACACGATGGCGAGGCACACCAGCATGAAGCCCACGGTGGCCGATACGCTCACCACGACGTTCACGTCGGCCTGCCCGTAGAAGCTCCAGCGGAAGCCGTTCACCAGGTACACCACCGGGTTGAACAGGGTCACTTTCTGCCAGAACGGCGGCAGCATGTTGATGGAGTAGAAGCTGCCACCGAGGAAGGTGAGCGGCGTGATCACCATGAGCGGCACCACCTGCAGTTTCTGGAAATCATCCGCCCACAGGCCGATGATGAAACCGAACAGGCTGAAGGTCACCGCGGTCAGCATCAGGAACGCGACCATCCAGACCGGGTGCATGATCTGGTAATCGACGAACAGGCGGGACGTCACGAGGATCAGCGCGCCAAGGATCATCGACTTCGTCGCCGCCGCGCCGACGTAACCAAGCACCACCTCGACATAGTTCACCGGGGCGGAGAGCAGTTCGTAGATCGTGCCCGCCCATTTCGGCATGTAGATGCCGAACGAGGCGTTCGAGATGCTCTCGTTGAGCAACGAAAGCATGATGAGGCCCGGGATGATGAAGGCGCCGTAGCTCACGCCGCCTATCGCGCCCATGCGTGAGCCGATCGCCGCGCCGAACACGATGAAGTACAGCGACGTCGAAAGCACGGGCGACGCGATGCTCTGGGTCAGCGTGCGGAACGTACGGGCCATCTCGAAACGATAGATGGCGCGGATGCCGTGGATATTCACAGGCCACCTCCCCTGACGAGGCTGACGAAGATATCTTCCAGCGAGCTCTCGCTGGAGTGCAGGTCCTTGAAGTCGATACCGAGCGCGCCGAGCTTCTTCAGGAGTTCGGCGATACCCGTGTCGTCGGCCTGCGTATCGAAGGTGTAGGTCAGGCTCAGGCCGTCCTTCGACAACTCCAGGGGCCAGTGCTCGAGCCCTTCCGGCACGCACTGGAGCGGAGCCTGCAAGGTCAGGGAAAGCTGCTTCTTGCCCAGCTTCTGCATCAGCGTCCGCTTGTCTTCCACGAGGATCAGCTCGCCGTGGTTGATGACACCGATGCGGTCGGCCATTTCCTCGGCCTCTTCGATGTAGTGCGTGGTGAGGATGATGGTGACGCCCGATTCGCGCAGGCGACGCACCATCTGCCACATATCGTGGCGCAGCTCGACGTCCACGCCGGCGGTGGGTTCGTCGAGGAACAGCACGCGCGGCTCGTGCGAGAGCGCCTTGGCGATCAGCACGCGGCGCTTCATGCCGCCGGAGAGCGCCATGATCTTCGAATCCTTCTTCTCCCACAGCGAGAGTTCGCGCAGGATCCGCTCGAGGTATACGGGGTTCGGTGCCTTGCCGAACAGGCCGCGACTGAAGTTCACCGTCGCCCACACCGTCTCGAACGCATCGGTGGAAAGCTCCTGCGGCACCAGGCCGATCAGGCTGCGCGCGGCGCGGTAGTCACGCACGATGTCGTGGCCATCGACGGCCACGCTGCCACCCGTGCCGTTGACGATGCCGCAGATGATGCTGATCAGCGTGGTCTTGCCGGCGCCGTTAGGGCCGAGCAGCGCGAAGATTTCGCCGCGCCTGATCTCGAGATCGACATGTTTGAGTGCCTGGAAGCCCGTCTTGTATTCCTTGGACAGGCCACGCACCGCGACGATCGCGTCGGGTGCCGGTGGGGAAGAGGACATGGGGGACCGTTCGTGGCGGGGATGGCGGGTGATGGTAGTCCCTTGGGTTCCAGCGCGCACGGGCCTTGAAGGCGCGCCCCGCCCGCCCCAACATCGATGGATTACCCAGGAGCCACCGCCATGAGCATCTCGCTACACGAAGCCTCCGCAGCCGCCTACATCCGCGGTTTCCGCGTCCTTGCCGACCTGCTGGCCAAGGCGAAGGAACATGGCGGTGACGCCCTGGTCGAGCAGCGTCTCGCCCCCGACATGCTGAACCTCGCCGGCCAGGTCCAGCGCGCCAGCGACACCGCCAAGTTCGGCATCGCCCGCGTGGCCGAGGTCGATCCGCCGGCGTTCGAAGACAACGAAACCACGATCGACCAGCTGATCGCGCGCATCAACGGCACGGTGGACTTCATCAAGTCCGTACCTGCGGAGAAGGTGAATGCCGGCGCATCGCGCACGATCACGCGCAAGTTCGGCCCGAACGAGCGCACCTTCACGGCGAGCGAGTACCTCATGGTCTTCGCCCTGCCCAACTTCTATTTCCACATCACCACCGCGTACGACATCCTCCGCCACAACGGCGTCGGCGTCGGCAAGCTGGATTACCTCGGCTTCGCCGGGTGAGTGACGGCCTGGTCCGCTGCGCCTGGGGCGAGGCGGACGAGCTCATGCGCGGTTACCACGACCGCGAATGGGGCGTCCCCGAGCGCGATGGCCGCAAGCTCTGGGAGAAACTGGTCCTGGACGGGTTCCAGGCCGGCCTGTCGTGGCGGACGATCCTCGCCCGCCGCGATGGCTTCCGCGCCGCGTTCGAGGGCTTCGACCCGGAGGTCGTGGCGGCCTATGGTCCGCGCGAGGTGGAGCGCCTGCTCGCTGACCCGGGGATCATCCGCTCGAGGAGCAAGATCGGCGCCGCCATCAACAATGCGAAGGCCTACCTGGCCATGCGCGACGCCGGCGAGGATTTCGCCACGTTCTGCTGGCATTTCGTTGGCGGCGAGCCCATGGCCTGGGAGGGCCCGGTGCCGCCGAACAGCCCGCTCTCGGAGCAGGTCTCCAAGGCGCTGAAGCAGCGCGGGTTCACCTTCGTGGGGCCGACCATCGTTTTCGCCTGGATGGAGGCCACGGGGTTAATCAACTCCCACGCCCCAGACTGTTTCCGGCGCGCCCTTTTGCTTCGTAAACCCTTGCGGAACAAGGCTTAATGGTTTTTTTAGCCGCTTAGGCGTAGCGTCGGAACCCAAGGCCCGCGGCATCCGCCCCCGGCCCGTTCGTCTGGCCTGACCACCGACCTATGCGAGGGTTCCATGGCATCGAGCTCCGCCCAACTGTTCATTCCGTACAACGAATCGACACAGGGACCGTGGATCGTCCGCCACGGTACCGCCGACACGCTCGGCCGGTATCCCACGCAAGCCGACGCCATCCACGCCGCTGAAGGCCTGGCCCCTGGTCTCTCCGACAGCCTCGGCCGCCCGGTCGCCATCCACGTCCAGCAGGCCGACGGCACGTGGGAGGAACACACCTGGGTGGTGGCGGGACTGGTCGCCGGCGCACCGCTCAGCCCGCCGATCCACGCGCGCTGACGACACGGGGTGAGACCCCGATAAGGTAACCTTGGTGGGCTATGCTCACCGAAGACACCAAAGCCGCGATCCGCGCCGCCTATGCGCGCCTGAAGGACGGCCTTGCGGGGTTCCGCGGGCGTCCGTCGCAGCTGAAGATGATCGCCGAGGTCGCCAAGGCGCTGGCTGAGCCGGCGGGCGCGGCCGTGATCGAAGCGCCCACCGGCACCGGTAAGTCCATGGCCTACCTGATCGGCGGGCTCGAGGTGGCGCGGGCGCAGAAGAAGAAGCTGGTGATCGCCACCGCGACCGTGGCCCTGCAGGAACAGCTGGTCCAGCGCGATATCCCGCAGTACATGAAGCTGTGCGGCGTCGAGGCCAAGGTGGCCCTGGCCAAGGGCCGCGCGCGTTACCTGTGCCCGCGCAACCTCCGCATGGCTGGCTCGGAGCCCAGCGCCCAGGGCGGCTTCGATTTCGACGCCGATGTGGCGCTGTGGTCACGGCCGCCGGCCGAGCGCGATACGAAGGCCATCGAGAAGCTCGGCAAGGCATTTGAGTCGCGCGAGTGGAACGGCGATATCGATACCAGCCCGGAGCCGCTGTCGGATCTGGTGCGCGGCATGATCACCACCAGCGCTGGCGGGTGCACCGGCCGCAAGTGCAACGCCTTTGCTGTTTGCCCGTTCTTCCTCGCCCGCCGCGCGATTGGCGAAGCGGACATCGTCGTCGCGAACCAGGACCTGGTCCTCGCCGACCTGACCATGCCGCGCGATGAAGACACGTTCGGCGGCGTGATCCTGCCGAAGCCCGAAGAAACCCTGTACATCTTCGACGAGGCGCATCACGTGCCGTCGAAGGCGATTGATCGCGGCGCCGCCGACGTGCATCTCGCAAGCGCGGTGCGCCGCATCGGCCGCCTGCAGAACCAGGTGCACGCGGCGTATTCGCTTACCGACAAGGAATCCATCGGCAACCTCACGCTGGAAACCGGCGACGAGAAGATGCTGGAGATGTCGAACGCGTTGGAGGAGATCGAGCGCGAGATCCGGCTTTCATGGACGCCTTCGTCCAGCGAGCTGGAGCCCGTGTTCCGCGCTTCGCTCGGCCAGTTGCCCGAAAACTGGGTAATCCACGCCTCGCACCTGCATACGGTGACGCGCGACGTGCAGCGCTGGCTGCGCACGGTGCGCCGCACCGTCGTGGAAATGGAAGCCGGTGGCCCCACGCAGGAAGCTCTCTCGCGCGAGCTGGGCATGGCGCTGGAGCGACTCGAGCGCCAGGTGCGCACGTGGTACGCGTGGTCGACCGAGGATCGCGAGAACGGCCCGCCGCTGGCGCGCTGGGTGAGCATGGGCTCGGACCAGCAGCTCATCTGCCATGCCTCCGCGGTATCCGCGGGCGGCTTGCTGCGCAACGTGCTGTGGGACAACGCGTCGGCGGTGGTGATGACCTCCGCGACGCTCTCCGCGGGCGGTAACTTCCGCGGCTTCGCCGATTCCGTCGGCCTGCCGAACGAAGCGGTCACCATCAGCCTGCCTTCTCCGTTCGACCTGGAGCGACAGGCGAAGCTGGAAGTCCCCGCCTTCAACACGCTGCCCGACGACCGCGAAGGCCACGCACGCGAAGTCGCGGGCTGGCTGGCGAAGCACCTCGACTGGGATGCCGGCAACCTCGTGCTGTTCACCTCGCGTGCGAAGCTCGACCGCGTGTTGCAGGTGTTGCCGATTGACCACGTGCGCCGCGTACGTGCGCAGGGTTCGCTGGCGAAAGCCCAGCTGATCGCCGAACACTGCGCGGATATCGAAGCCGGCAAGGGCAGCACGATCTTCGGCCTGGCCTCGTTCGGCGAAGGCCTCGACCTGCCCGGCAAGCTGTGCGAAACGGTGGTCGTTACCCAACTCCCGTTCGCTGTACCGACCGATCCGGTCGGCGCCACCTACGCCGAATGGCTCGAATCGCGCGGCCGCAATCCGTTTATCGAAGTCAGCGTGCCGGATGCCACGCGCATCCTCACGCAGTACTGCGGGCGCCTGATTCGTACGGAAACCGACACCGGCCGCATCGTGCTGCTCGATCGCCGCGTCATCACCAAGCGCTACGGCACCGGCATGCTACGCGCGCTCCCACCCTTCGCCCGTGAGATCGAGCGCGTCGCATGAAGATCATTCGCTTTGACGAACTGAAAGCCGTGCCGTGGAAGAACGGGCTGGGTATCACGCGTGAGCTGGCGGTCGAACCGGCCGGCGCGTCGATGGAGGATTTCGCGTGGCGGGTCAGCATCGCCGATGTCGATACCGCCTCGCCGTTCTCTGTGTTCCCTGGCATCGATCGCACCATCGTGCTGCTCGAAGGCGCGGGATTCACCATGATCCTGGATGGCCAGCGCGAACACGCGCTGACCACGCCGTGTGAGCCGTTTGCATTCCCCGGAGAGGCGAAGGTGGATGTACGCCTCGCCGGAGGCGCCACGCGTGACTTCAACCTGATGGTGCGGCGTGGCGTGGGCAGCGCGCGCGTTGAGGTACTGCGCGGCCCGGGCGAGTTCGTCGGTACGACGGTCGCCTATGTCGTCGAAGGCTCGGGCACCGCCGACGGACACCCCGTCAGCGCCGGCGATTCCGTCTTCGATGCAGAGCGACTTACGCTGGCGGCTAACGCCAGGGTCATCGCCATCTTGTGGGAGTGAGCTTGCGAGCGATGCTCTTCCGCAGGCCCATCGCGCGCAAGCGCGCTCCCACAACGGACCATCTGCAACCCTGATTGTTACGGCGCCTCAGCCGTATCGGCGACAGGCCCCTCGGGCGCATCGCGACGCCACAGGTCCACCGAGGTCAGCTGGAACTTCACCGAGGGCACGGCGGACTCCCAGCCCTCAATGCCGGGAAAGGTCGCCCGCAGGTCATCGACCAGCTCGACGAACCCTTTGTCGTGCTCGGAAAGCACCAGGGTCTCTTCCCCATCGACGTGGAAGAACAGGAACACGTTGTCCCAGGCGTCCGTATCGCGGTTGCCGGCCTCGACCCGGAAAACCCGGGCCAGCGGCACCTCGCGCATCCTGAACACGCCCGGCGTCGCGACGATCATCCCTGCCTCGGAATCCACGTGAGCCGCCCCCGGCGACACCAGCCGCTCGCGCAGCCGCGTGAAGAGCGGGCGTTTGGCGGGGCTGTCGTCGTGGTCCATGGCACGGTTCCGGTGGCGCAATTTATTGGGGATTCACCCGTCATCGGCATCGTAGTGCGTTCGCTTTAACGGAATCCAGCCATGCGCGACCTCCTCGCGGCCCTGAACGGGGCCATGGCCAACCCAGGCATCGCCTCCGCGCCGGTGACGGCCGTGGCCGACCTCGACCTGGAGCGCTACGCCGGCACCTGGCACGAAATCGCCCGGCTGCCCATGTATTTCCAGCGGAAGTGCACGGGGAACGTCACCGCCCGCTATACCCCGAACGTCGATGGCACGGTGGCCGTGGAGAACCGCTGCGGTACCGAAGACGGCGAGATCGCCAGCCAGGGCATCGCCCGGCGCCCCGAGGCGTTCGCCCGCGGCAAGCTCGAGGTCACCTTCGTCCCACCCTGGCTCCGCTGGCTGCCCCTCGTTTGGGCCGACTACTGGGTCATCGCCCTGGACGAGGACTACCAGTGGTCGATGGTTGGCCAGCCGGGGCGGAAATACCTGTGGATCCTGTCGCGTACGCCGAACCTGGACCGGGCGACGTTCGAGCGGTTGAAAGCGGCCGCTGTGGCGATGGGATATGACTTGTCGGCACTGATCGTTTCGAGTCACGTCGACTAACGACCACGCACGGCCAGAAGACAGCGGTTAGCATGGGCGCCCTCTGATCGCTCGAGAACCCGGCCATGCCGAATGCAGCCACCGCCTGCCCCTGCGGCACCGGCAAGCCCTACCCTGACTGCTGCGGCCGCTGGCACGCCGGTGAGCCCGCCCCCACGGCGGAAGCGCTCATGCGTTCGCGCTACAGCGCGTACGTGATGGGGCTGGAGGACTACCTGCTGGCGTCGTGGCATCCGTCGACACGGCCGCCCGCGCTCGATCTGGCGAGTCAGTCACCGGCGCCGACATGGCTGGGGCTGACGGTGAAGCGCCATGAGAACCCCACGCCCGCTACGGCCGTTGTCGAGTTCATCGCACGGCTGCGCTACGGCGGCGGAAGCGCGAAGAAGATGCATGAGATCAGCCGCTTCGTTCGCGAAGACGGTCGTTGGTACTACGTCGACGGTGATGTCGATTGAGGCATTGAACTGTGGGAGCGCGCTTGCGCGCGATGGGTGCTTGCGGCCAGGTCCATCGCGGGCAAGCCCGCTCCCACAAGAGCAAGGTCGTTGCTTAGACCACCTGGCGGGCTACGCCACCGTCGACACGCACGGCCGCACCGGTCGTGCCGCTGGCCTGTTCGGAGGCGAGGTAGACCGACATGTTGGCCACTTCCTCGACGGTGAGCAGGCGCTCGATCAGCGAGGTCGGGCGGTGGGTGCTGATGAAGTCCTTCTCGACCTCTTCCAGCGACTTGCCCTGGTCCTTCGCGATCTTGTTGAAGAATTCGCCCACGCCTTCGGACAGGGTCGGGCCCGGGAGCACCGAGTTCACCGTAACGCCCGTACCCGAAAGCGTTTCAGCCAGGCCGCGCGACACGGCGAGCTGGGCGGTCTTGGTCATGCCGTAGTGGACCATCTCGGCCGGGATCTGCAGGGCCGATTCGCTGGAGATGAACTGCACGCGGCCCCAGCCACGGTCCGCCATGCCCTTCGCATAGTGACGCGACAGGCGCACGCCCGAATTCACGTTCACTTCGAAGAAGCGGCTCCATTCCTCGTCGGTGATATCGAAGAAGGCCTTCGGCTCGAAGATGCCGAGGTTGTTGACGAGGATGTCGGTGCTGGGCACGGCCTTGATCAGGGCGGCGGCGCCTTCGGCCGTACCGAGGTCGGCGGCGACGCCGGAGAGCTTCGCGTCCGGCACGGCCTTCTTGATCTCGGCGATGGCGGCGTCGACGCGCGCCTGGGTGCGGCCGGTGATCACGACGCTGGCGCCCGCGCCGGCCAGGCCCTGGGCGATGGCGAGGCCGATGCCGGCGGTGGAACCGGTGACGATGGCACTACGCTTGGAAAGGTCGATCTTCATGGGTGACTCCCGGTGGGAAAGTGGATTCCACCATCGTCGGGGCAGCGGCGGCTTGGATCAACCGCTGCCCGGGTGAAAGACTTTTGCCGGCCCGGGAAGAATGGCGCGCCTGCGAGCAGCGAGCTTGCGCCGCCTTGTTGGTCCCGCACCTTCGGGCTAATCTTTTGAAAAATCGGGGCTCCAGGGACAGGACATGGAAATGCGCCATCAGCGACCAACCGGGGCAGTCTGTCCATCGTTGCGGCATGGGCTCCGCCGGCCGCGCATTTCTGGCATGAAGACCGCGACGCTCCTTGCGGCGGCCATTGCGTTTGCGTCCATGGCGAACCTTCCGGCAAATGCTTCGGCGGCACCAGCGAAGGCAGAAGAACCGCAGTTCTGCAACATCTACCTCGATACGGTGTGCTTCTCGGTGCCCGTCGGGCTATCGGTTGATGTGTCGCTTCCCATGGACTTCATGCTTTACAAGATGTCTCTGCCCGATGGTGGGAAGGTAACCATTTACAGTGGTTACAACCCGGAGAATGCACTTGAGGGCAAGACGACCCAGAAGTGCGCGACCGGCATGAAGGTCGAACGCTGCGAATTCGCCGATAGCGGAAAGGTGTTCGACCTGATCTATGACACGGGTGGCATGGCGCATATCACGCACATCCAAATCGACGGATTGACCGAGACGAACCGTGGCGTAGCCAGGTCGCTGCTAGACGGCTTTCATGCATGCACGTCGCAGGGCATCAGCATCGCGTGCACGCCGGAAAGGCCGTTCCGCGGCGTCCTGCGCGAGGCGAAGCGCGATAAGCCCTGAATCGACGACCCCGTCCTACGGCGAGAGGTCAAGCACCGTTTCGCCCTCAGGCACACCGTTCGGCCCAAAGCGGCGTTCGATGATCGTGGTCCCATCATCGTGGCCGACCAGCACCACCGTACTCGCCCGGGTGCCGTAGTTCTCCCCGACGATGAAGGCGCTGGAGAGGAAGCGTTCGCGCTCGATGCCGATGCCGGTGTCGGGCAGCAGGTCGTCGGGCCAGCGGCCCTGGTCGGAGAGCATGCGGAACAGGGATTCCGTGTCTTCACGTTCGTCTTGCGCCCACGCCTCCAGGCGATGCGTGAGTGCGCGGGTCTTCGGCCACGGCGCATTGAAGTCGGCGTTCGACAGCCCGTGGATGCCATCGCTGACCGGCTGGTAGCGTGCATCGGGATGGTTTCCCAGGTAGTACGCGCTGTCGTGGTCGAAGGTGAGCAGGTTGAAGGGACGGTAGTCACGCGCGGTGGCGATCAGTTCCTGCGCGTGGACGGAGGCAGGGAGATTCGAACCGAGGTAGTCGGCGACCAGCAACCCGCGCGACAGCCCACTGTGGTCGGCGTGGAGGTCGCGCACGTTGGTGATGATGCTCGCGCGGCCGTTGGGCGCGACGCCTGCCCACGTTCCGTCGGCTTCAAGGTCGCGGCCCGCCGCGATCTGCGGCGCTTCATCCCAATGCGCCAGGGGCGCCGTGGGACGGGCATGGAATTCATCGCGGTTACCGAGCATGACAAGGCGCCAGCGCGGGTGGGCGCGCCAGGCGAAAGCGATCAGGCACATGGGTGGGGGGCCGCCGTGGAGGGCATGGCGTATTGTGCGCCTTTTCCGCGTGAGCCGTTTGTCACTTCAACCTCTTGTGGGAGCGCGCTGAGATTGCGCGTTTATCCCCTCTTCGGGGGCGATGGGCCGTGACGCGAGCACCCATCGCGCGCAAGCGCGCTCCCACAGGGGTTTCATGCGGCAACTGTGCTGTTGGCTTTCTTCGTGGCCAGCATGCGCGTGATTGAAACGGCAGCTTCACGGCCGTCGTAAACCGCGCGCACCACGAGGTCCGCGCCACGCACGTTATCGCCACCCGCAAAAATTTTCGCATGGCTGGTCTGGTGCGGCAGGTCGCCGTCCGCGCCCGTGATGATGCGGCCGCTGCGATCGCGCGCGATGCCGAACGCATCGCACCAGTCGGGCGGGCTGGGCTGGAAACCGAACGCCTGGATGACGACGTCCGCGCGCAGGTCGGTTTCGCTGCCTTCCACGTTGCGTGGGCGCGGGCGGCCATCGCCGTCGTCGACCAGCTGGGTCTCGACGACGCGCACCGCCTTCACCTTGCCGTTCTCGCCGACCAGCGTCACCGGCTGGCGCTGGAACAGGAAGCGCACGCCTTCTTCGCGGCTGTAACCCACTTCGCGCCGCGAGCCCGGCATGCTGGGCTCGTCGCGGCGGTAGACGCACGTGACCGACGCAGCACCAAGGCGAATGGCCGTGCGGTTGCAGTCCATGCCTGTATCGCCGCCGCCGAGCACGACGACGTGCTTACCGGCAAGGTCGTATTCCGGCGCGGGCGCCTGCTCGCGTAGCAGCCGCTCCGTATTCGCAATGAGGAACGGCAACGCGTCATGCACGCCACCAAGCTCACGGCCTTCGAGCTGGCCATCGACATAGGTGTAGGCACCCGTGCCGACGAACACCGCGTCGTAATCGTTGAGCAGCTCATCGAACTCGATGTCACGACCGATCTCGACACCGAGGTGGAAGCGCACGCCCATGCCCTCGAGCACGCCGCGGCGGGTGCGTACGATGGTCTTGTCGAGCTTGAACGGCGGAATGCCGAAGGTCAGCAGGCCACCGATCTCGTGTTGCTTATCGAAGACATCGGCGGCGATGCCCGCACGGCGCAGGCGATCGGCACAGGCCAGGCCTGCCGGACCCGCGCCGACGATCGCCACGCGCGCACCGGTCTCCTTCACGCGGGAAAGATCCGGGCGCCAGCCCTGGCGGAACGCTTCGTCGGTCACCCAACGCTCGACGCTGCCGATCGTCACCGCACCGAAGTCGCCCTGCTCCAGCGTACAGGCGCCTTCGCACAGGCGATCCTGCGGACACACGCGCCCGCAGATTTCCGGCAGCGGATTCGTCTCGTGCATCAGCGCCGCGGCTTCGAACAGGCGGCCATCCTGGACCAGCTTCAGCCAGTTCGGGATGTAGTTGTGCACCGGGCAGGCGTGTTCGCAATACGGGTTGCCGCAATCGATGCAGCGGCCCGACTGCGTGGACGCCTCGGCCGAGGCGAAGTCACCGGAAATCTCGCCGTAGCCGAGCACGCGCACCGCGACAGGCACCGTGCGCGGCGTCTGCCGCGCGATCTCGAGGAAGCGGAAGTCTTTTGCGCTCATGCGGCACTCCGCAGTTCTTCGGCAAGGGCATCGAGGCTCGCGGCCTTGGGTTTCACCAGCCAGAACCGCTGCAGCAGTCCACGGAAATCGCCAAGCACCTGGCGGCCCCAGGCACTGCCGGTGAGTTCGGCGTGGCGGGCGATGAGCTGGCGGAGATGCTGCATGTAATGTTCCATGCCCTCGTGGGAGATACGCAGGATGTCCACGAGTTCGTGGTTGTAGCAGTCGACGAAGTTGCGCTCGGTATCGAGCACGTAGGCAAAGCCGCCCGTCATGCCCGCGCCGAAGTTCAGCCCGGTACGGCCCAGCACGGCGACGACGCCACCGGTCATGTATTCGCAGCAATGGTCGCCCGCACCTTCCACGACCGCCAGCGCGCCCGAGTTACGGACGGCGAAGCGTTCGCCCGCCTGCCCCGCGGCGAACAGCTCGCCACCGGTCGCGCCGTAGAGGCAGGTATTGCCGATGATCGATGCGTCCTGGCTCTTGAACGGCGAATCCGCCGGCGGGCGGATGATGAGCCGGCCACCGGCCATGCCCTTGCCCACGCCGTCGTTGGCTTCACCGACGAGGTCGATGTGCAGGCCGGCCGCATTCCACGCGCCGAGGCTTTGCCCGGCGGAACCGGTGAGGTGCAGGTGGATCGGGCGTTCCGCCATGCCGGCGTCGCCCCAACGGCGGGCGATGTCACCGGACAAGCGCGCACCGATCGCGCGATCGGTGTTCACGATCGGGTAGCGGAACGTGCCACCGTGGCCATCGGTCACGAGCTGGCGAACATCCGCCGAAATCCGCGAAGCCAGCGCCGCTGGATCACGCATCGGATTACGTGCGAGCGTGCAGGCGAAGTCGACCTTCTGGCCGAGCCCGTCCTCTGCGATCAGCGCGGACAGGTCGAGACGCTCCTGCACCGCGGTGATGCCGCCACGCTGCTCGAGTCGGCCTGCCTGGCCGATGAGTTCGGCGAGCGAGCGTACGCCCAGCCGCGCGAGGTGGCGGCGCACGTCTTCCGCGATGAAGCGGAAGTAGTTCATCACCATGTCGGGCAGGCCGATGAAATGCTTCTGCCGAAGCACCGGGTGCTGGGTCGCCACGCCCGTCGCGCAGTTGTTGAGGTGGCAGATGCGCAGGTACTTGCAGCCGAGCGCGACCATCGGGCCGGTGCCGAAGCCGAAGCTTTCCGCACCGAGCATCGCCGCCTTGATCACGTCGAGGCCAGTCTTCAGCCCGCCGTCGGTCTGCAGGCGCACGCGGCCGCGCAGGTCGTTCAGGCGCAGGGTCTGCTGGGTCTCGGCGAGGCCGAGTTCCCACGGCGTGCCGGCGTACTTGATCGACGTCAGCGGGCTGGCGCCGGTGCCGCCATCGTGGCCGGAGACGGTAATGAGGTCGGCGCCGGCTTTCACCACGCCGGCAGCAACTGTGCCCACGCCTGCGTGCGACACCAGCTTCACCGACACCAGCGCCTGCGGATTCACTTCCTTCAGGTCGTGGATCAGTTGGGCGAGGTCTTCGATGGAATAGATATCGTGGTGCGGCGGCGGCGAGATCAGGCCGATGCCGGGCTTGGCATAGCGCAGCCGGGCGATCGTGGCATCCACCTTGTGACCTGGCAGCTGGCCGCCCTCGCCCGGCTTCGCGCCCTGCGCGATCTTGATCTGCAGGACCTCCGCGTTGACGAGGTAGGCGGGCGTCACGCCGAAGCGGCCCGAGGCCACCTGCTTGATCTTCGACTGGCGATCGGTGCCGTAACGCGAGGGATCCTCGCCACCTTCACCGGAGTTGCTACGTGCGCCGAGGCGGTTCATCGCGATCGCCAGCGCCTCGTGCGCTTCCGGCGACAGCGCGCCCAGCGACATGCCCGCGGAATCGAAGCGCTTGAGGATCGCCTCCGCCGGCTCGACCTCGTCGAGCGGAATGGCGGTGGCTTCGCGCGGCACCAGCAGGTCGCGTAGCGCCGATGCCGGCCGTGTGTCGACGTAGTGCGCGTACTTCTCGTAATCCTTCCACTCACCCGTGCGCACCGCCACCTGCAGGCTGGCGATCACGTCGGGGTTGTACATGTGGTATTCGCCGCCATGCACGTACTTGTAGAGACCACCGGCGCGCAACGACTGGGCTTCATCCCACGCTTCGGCGGCGAGCAGGCGCTGCTCCGCCTCCAGGTCGGCGAACGTGCTGCCGCCGACGCGCGAAGGCGTGCCGGGGAAGCACAGGTCGACCACGTCGCTGGACAGGCCGACGATCTCGAACAACTGCGCGCCGCGATAGCCAGCGACGGTGGAGATGCCCATCTTCGAGAGGATCTTCAGCAGGCCCTTGCGGATGCCCCTGCGGTAGTTGCGGCCGATCTCGCGCGGCGCGCCTTCACCCTTGCGCAGATGGCCGCTGCGGCCCATGTCGAACAGGCTCTGGTAGGCGAGCCACGGGTAGATCGCGGTGGCGCCGAAGCCGAGCAGGCAGGCGAACTGGTGCGGATCACGCGGCGTCGCGGTCTCGACCATGATGTTGCATTGACATCGCAGGCCGGTCTCGACGAGGCGCGCATGCACGGCGCCCGTGGCCAGCAGCGAATGAATGGGCAGCAGGTCGCGTCGCGGATAGCGGTCGCTGAGGAAGACCACCTCCACGCCACGGCGCACGGCCGCCTCGACGTCATCGCAGATCCGCCGGATCGCCTGGTCGAGCGTTTCGTCGGCACCGTACATCAGGTCGAAGCGTGGCGTATTCGCGTAAGCGGGCGTAGCCAGGATCTGGCGCAGCTTGCGCTGCGAGAGGATCGGCGAGTTCAGCAGGATCTGCTTCGCGTTTTCCGGACCGAGATCGAAGATGTTCCGCTCCTGGCCGATCTGGGTCACCAGCGACATCACCAGCCGCTCGCGCAGCGGATCGATCGGCGGGTTGGTGACCTGGGCGAAGGCCTGGCGGAACCGATCGAACAACGGACGCACCTGGCGCGAGAGCACGGCCATCGGCGTGTCATCGCCCATGGAGCCGGTGGCTTCCGCTTCCGTCTCGGCGATGATTTTCAACACCGATTCGCTTTCCTCGCGGGAAAGCCCGTACAGCTTCTGGTAGCGGCGCAGCTCTTCGGCCGGCAGCGGTTCGGCGGCCAGGCTCGGGTCGATCAGGTCGGATTCGAGGTAGGTGACGCCATCGCGCAGCCAGTCGCGGAACGGAGCGCGCGCGCGGTTGATCGCGTCGATATCGGCATCGCGCAGCAGGCGGTGCTCGCGGAAATCCACGGCGATCATTTCGCCGGGTGCGAGGCGCCCCTTCGCGACGATGCGCGATGAGGGCACATCCCACAGGCCCGCTTCCGACGCGACGATCAGGTGGTTGTCGTCGGAGAGCGCCCAGCGCGCCGGGCGCAGGCCGTTGCGGTCGAGCGTGCACGCGGCATAGCGCCCATCGCACATCACCAGGCCCGCCGGGCCATCCCAAGGCTCGCTGTGCAGCGCGTAGTACTCGTAGAACGCCGCGAGATCTTCGTCGATGTCTTCGCGCGCGCTGTATGCGGGCGGCACGAGGACGCGCATCGCCGTGAGCAGGTCCATGCCGCCCATCAGCAGCACTTCGAGCGCGTTGTCGAGGCTTTCCGAATCCGAGCCATCCTGCGTGACGAGCGGGCCGATATCGGAAAGATCGACGCGCTCCGAACGCATCACGGTGCCGCGTGCCTGCATCCAGCGACGGTTCGCGCGGATGGTGTTGATCTCGCCGTTATGGGCGAGGAAGCGGAACGGCTGCGCGAGGCGCCACTTCGGCGACGTGTTCGTCGAAAAGCGCTGGTGGAACACCACCGCATCCGCGACCAGCGCGGGATGCTTGAGGTCGGGATACACGTCGCGCAGGTGCCCCGGCGCGGCCATCGCCTTGTAGCCGACCACTTCACCGGAGAGCGAGACCACGTAGAACTGCCGGTCGCCCTTCAGCGCCTGCTCGGCGCGGCGGCGTGCGCGAAACAGGGCTGCCTCGAAGCGCGCCGGCGGCATGTCGCCCGGCGCGTCGACGAAGACCTGGCGTACCAGCGGCATCGAAGACGCCGCGAGCGGACCGCACGCGTTGGTATCGACGGCAACATCGCGCCAGCCGGCAACACGCAGGCCAGCAGCCACGAGTTCGGTTTCAAGTGTAACTACCGCATGCGCCTGCGTGTCGTTGTCGAGGAACACGACACCGGCAGCAAACTGCGTGGAAACCGTGATGCCTGCCTCACTCGCGAGCGCGCGCAGCCATTCGACGGGACGCCGGATGAGGACGCCGCAACCATCGCCGCTGATGCCGTCGGCGTTGACGCCGCCGCGGTGGGAAAGCTTCGAAAGCGCTGAAAAAGCGGTGTCTACGAGCTTCGCGCTCGCATGGCCATCGATCTGCGCGACGATACCGAAGCCGCAGCTGTCGTGTTCAAACGCCTCGTCGTATAGGCGCGGTGTGCCTTGCTTCACCTAACGCCTCCTGTGGCATACGGTTGTGCTGGGTCTTCAGAAGCGTGCACGTGGCCCCGCAGCCGTGAACCGGCCGACCATCACATGCACGCGAAGGGCATGGCTCCGAAGGTACACACATTTGCGGCGCTGCGTCAAAGCGTTTGGACGTCCGAACGAAAACCTTACGTCTCACGCATCCACGGCACGCCCACCCCGCCGGATAGGTCATAATCGGCCGATGCGCCCAAACCTCCGCCTGCCCGCCCTCTGCCTTGCCCTCGCCGCCAGTCTCACCCCCACCTTCACGGCCCATGCCGCGCAGGACGGGAAGGCCCGGGCCGAGCAGGACGAGGCCCGGCAGAAGCTCCAGGGGGTGCGCCAGCAGATCGAGTCGCTGACGAAGGACCAGCGCGACACGGCCAACGCCCGTGACAGCGCCAACGCCAGCCTGGCGAAGAAGGCCGAAGAGGTCTCGTCCGCCGCGAAGGCGGTCCGCGAGACGGACACGGAGCTCGCCCAGCGCCAGCACGACCTGGACCAGCTGAACCAGCAGCGCGATGGCATGCAGGCCGAACTGGCGAAGCACAAGGGCGCCCTCGGCGACCTGCTCCGCGCCACCTATACCCTTGGCCGGGGTTCCGACCTCCAGCTCCTGCTGGGCGACGAGGACATCAACCGGATCTCGCGCGCCCTCGCCTACTCGCGTTACTTCCAGGAGAACCGCGTCGAGCGGATCAAGGGCCTGCTCGCGGATCTTTCCCGCCTGCAGGATGTCGAAACCGCGATCACCGCCGAGCAGGACAAGCTGGCGGCCACGCGGGCCGAACGCGAGAAGCGCGCGGGCGACCTGGAACGGCAGCGCGCCGACCAGCAGAAGCTGGCGGCCGAGGCCGAGGCGAAATACAAGGACCAGGGCCAGCGCATGGCCGCCCTGAAACAAAACGAGCAGGACATGAACGCCCTGGTGGCGAAGCTGCAGAAGGTGATCGACGACGCCGCGAAGGCGGCCGAACCGGCACCGGCGCCGAAGGGCGTGCCGGCGGGTCCGGCGCTGGGCAACCTGCGCGGCAACCTCCCCTGGCCAGCCAACGGCCCGGTCCACGCCTTCGGCAACGGCGTCATCATCGTCGCGCCGCGGGGCAGCGAGGTGAAGGCCGTCGCGCGCGGCCGCGTCGTGTTCGCCAACTTCCTGCGCGGCTACGGCATGATGATCATCGTGAACCACGGCAACGGCTTCATGAGCATGTACGGCAACAACGAAACGCTGCTGCACGGCGTGGGCGACATGGTGGAGGCCGGCGAAGCCGTCGGCACCGCCGCGGCGCCGGCCGGCGACAACGGCGCCTATTTCGAGCTGCGCCAGGGTGGCAAGCCCATCGATGCGCGTGGCTGGCTAGCGAAAAAGCATTGACCACGGAGAACGGCATGCGCCA
This sequence comes from Luteibacter sp. NPDC104163, assembly GCF_055584245.1. Classification (NCBI taxonomy): domain Bacteria; kingdom Pseudomonadati; phylum Pseudomonadota; class Gammaproteobacteria; order Lysobacterales; family Rhodanobacteraceae; genus Luteibacter; species Luteibacter sp. NPDC104163. Next base: position 195,037 of record NZ_JBVJMK010000006.1, on the reverse strand, counting down.
GCACCCCCTTCGCCTCGCCCTTGCCCTGGCCCTGGCCAGCGCGCTGGCGCTCCCGGCCCAGGCCCAGCAGAAGAAGGTGCCGGTGAAGCAGCCCGATGCCCCGGCAGCGTCGAGCAGCGCGGCGGCCGCGGTCGCTGCGAAGGCCGATGACAGCGTCGACCTGGATGACATCCGCAACTTCACGCGGGTCTACCACATCATCCAGCAGGCCTACGTCGAGAAGCTCGACAACAAGACCATCATGAAGGCCGCCATCAGCGGCATGCTGCAGAACCTGGATCCGCACAGCGAGTACCTGGACAAGGAAGGCCTGGACGAGCTCGATGAAGACACCACCGGCCAGTACGGCGGCCTGGGCATCGAGGTACTGCAGGTCGATGGCCTGCTGAAGATCGTCTCGCCGATCGACGACACGCCGGCCTCGCGCGCGGGCATCAAGCCGGGCGACACCATCCTCAAGGTGGATGGCATGGTCGTGGACCAGCAGAACATCGACGACGCGTTCAAGAAGCTGCGCGGCGACCCGGGCTCGAAGGTCGTGCTCACCATCCTGCACGAGAAATCCGACAAGCCGATCGACATGCCGCTCACCCGCGAGCGGATCAACGTCACCTCCGTGAAGGTGCGCCAGCTCGATCCGGGCTTCGTCTACATCCGCCTGAGCCAGTTCCAGGAAGACACGGCGACGGACCTGGAGAAGAAGCTCGGCGACTACATCAAGAAGAACGGCGCGCCGCGCGGCGCGGTGCTCGACCTGCGTTCCAACCCGGGCGGCCTGCTGACCACGGCGGTCGGCGTAGCCGATGCGTTCCTCGACTCGGGCACGATCGTCACCACCAAGGGCCGGCTGGCCGACGCCAACCTGCATTTCGATGCGCACCCGGGCGACATGCTCAACGGCGCACCGATCGTGATCCTGGCCGACAACGGCACCGCATCCGCCGCCGAGATCGTCTCCGGCGCGCTCAAGGACAACCACCGCGCCCTGATCATGGGCCGGCGCACCTTCGGCAAGGGCGTGGTGCAGACCGTGCTCCCGCTGGACCAGGACAGCGCGGTGAAGATCACCACCGCGCGTTATTACACGCCGAACGGCACGTCGATCCAGGCCGAGGGCATCAAGCCGGACATCGCCTTGGCCGATCTCGCCGTGAACAAGAGCGACACCGCGCCGTCGCTGATCGGCTCGGAAGCCGACCTGCCGAACCACCTCGCCAATGAAAAGGCATCGTCCGAGGCCCCCGCGGCCAACGATGACGACGGGAAGCTGGCGATCGAGGATTACGCGCTGTCGCAGGCGTTGAATGTGTTGAAGGGCCTCGAGCTCAACCGCCGTTGAGGCATCACCGCCCTGTAGGGATCGCGCGCAAGCGCGCTCCCACAGGGCTGGCTAGCGCAAACGGTACCGGCGGCCTTTTGTGGGAGCGCGCTTGCGCGCGATGGCATTCACCAGAACTTCCACCAGGGCCGCGCCGACCGCGCCATCCGCCGCCTCAACCGACGCGATGCCGCCCGCGGAATCGCTTCCTGCCCGATCTTCCAGCCCTCAAAGGCAGGCACGCCGTAAGCGCCCGCACCGAGCTCATACTCGAACCCCGTGACGGTCTCGGCCAGCTCCACCGGCAACGCGTGGAAACAATCGACATCCTCACCGGCTGCGTCCGCCTCATCCTGCTCGGCCTCGAACCGCGCATGCAGGATGTCGAACGGCGGCGGCAGTTCGCCGCTGGTGACCAGCACGCGAACCTCGCTCTCGGCGTTGTGTTCGACATGCCAGGCCGGCTTGCCGTTTTCATAGGCGGTGGCCACGCTGACGTCGTTCTCGCTCCACTGCACGCCGATCACCTTGCAGCCCTGTGACAGGGGCAGGAGCGAATCCTCGGTGAGCAACGGCGAGCCGAAGCGGGTGATAACGATGAACCAGCCATTCGGGAGGCCAATCGCCATCCCCCGTTGGGCATGCGGGGCCGACTCACCGGTACGGACAAGGTCAAGCTCGGCGAGCACCGCCGCGCCATCCTTTCCCTTGACCGCCAGCCAGCCGCGGGTCCCGGCCATCGCGCTTACTCCCGTTCGGGGGCCTTCAGCAGGAAACGTACGGCAAGCAGGCCCAGTTCGTAGAGCAGGCACATTGGCACAGCCAGCATGACCATGGAAAGCAGGTCAGGCGGGGTGATGAAGGCGGCGATGGCGAAAGCACCGACGATGGCGTAGCCACGGCCCTTGCTCAGCTTCTCCGCATCGACCACCCCGATCGCGGCCAGGATCACCACTGCCACCGGCACCTCGAAACAGAGGCCGAACGCGAAGAACATCAGGGTGACGAAATCGAGGTAGTGCGTGATGTCCGTCATCATGGCCACGCCCTCGGGCGTGACCGCGTTGAGGAACTTGAACGCCGCCGGCATCACGACGAAATACGCGAACGCACAGCCCGCGTAGAACAGCACCAGCGAGGCCACCAGCAGCGGCCGGGCCAGGCGCTTCTCATGCTTGTACAGTCCGGGGCTTACGAACGACCACAGCTGGTACAGGATCATCGGCATGCTGATGAACAGCGCGACGTAAAAGGCCAGCTTGAGCGGGGTGACGAACGGGCTGGCGACCTCGGTGGCGATGAGGTGCGCGCCGTTGGGCATCTTCTCGACCAGCGGTTTGGCCAGCTCGGCGTACAGGTGGTTGGCCATCGGCACCAGGGCCAGGAGCACCACCAGGAGGACCACGATCGCCCGCATCAGGCGGCTGCGCAGTTCGATCAGGTGGGAAAAGAGGCCTTCTTCCAGCTCGTCTTCGGCCGATGGATCACGTGCGGTCATGCGGTTCGTTCCGGCCGGGCTCGTCGCCCTGGTTCAACGGGAGCATGTCGCGCTCCGGGTCGGGCTCGCGCCGGCCCGCATGCGCGGACTGGGCTTCGGTGTAGGCATCGCGCACCTGCGCTTCCGTATCCCGGAAGGCGCCCGTGACATCGGTGCCGGCGTCACGGAAGTTCTTCTGCACGTCTTCCTGCGCCGTACGGGCGCTCTCGGCCGTCTCGCGCAGGGTGCGCTTGATTTCCTCGGCCTGGATTTCGCGCTCCACCTCGGACTTCACGCTATCCCAGCCGTTGCGCACCCGGCGCAGCAACGCGCCCGCGGTGCGGGCAGCGTGCGGAAGGCGCTCGGGACCGAGCACGATGAGCGCCACCAGGGCGAGCAGCAGCAATTTGCCGAAGCTGATCTCGATCATGGCGCGGAACGCCGCTTACGGGTTGCGGTCGTGGGTCTCGGTGCTGTCGCGCCGGACGTTTTCCTGGGAGACGGTGCTGTCGGCACGCAGCTTCTCGGCTTCGCGGCGGCGCTGCTCTTCCTCGTCGCCGCCATCCATGCCCTTCTTGAAGTCGCGCATGGCGCCGCCCAGGTCAGAGCCGATGTTACGCAGCTTCTTCGTGCCAAAGATCAGCACGACGACGAGCAGCAGGAGGACGATATGGGTAATGCTCATGGGAACCTCGGGGCACCCCCTGGGGCACCGTTGGGACGGGGGCGGGCCCTAAAGGACGCCGCCCGGGAGGGGACTCACTTCTGAGTGTACTCCTCAAGTTTATCCCGGAACGCCACCACCTCGCTTGGAACGTTCGTCACACCTCCTTCAAAGATCCGGCGGGCCGTGATGCCCTTGCCGTAGATCTCCTCGTTGGAGTCGTCATCGATGCTGATGCGCGAACCATCGAGGGAGATGCCTGCAAAAAGGCCCTTGGAACGGGAGTAGGTGTAGATCTCGGCGTTCATCTTGCCGTTGGTGGCGGCCATGGCCGAGCGGCCGACCGGGCCGGCGGCCGCGGAGGCGCTGGCGCCCATGGTGAACTGGCCATCGATGATCTGGTCGACGCCCTTGTGGGTACGGAACACGAGGATCACGTCGGTCGACTGGATGCCGGCCTGGAAGCCCACGCCCGCGGCGGCGGTGGAGATGAAGTTCGGGTTGGACCATTCGCCCGTGCAGTCACGGCGCTCGGCGATCACGCCCTCGCCCTTGGCACCCGAGAAGACGAAACCGCCCTTCACCATGCCGGGGATGATCGCCACGGCGCAGGCGTTCTTGAGCAGGTCGGCCGGGATCGATTTGTCCGGTGCGTCGTTCATCATCTCGTCGAGCACGCGGACCGCCTCGCTGGCCTGCTTGCGCGGGGGATCGGCGGCCTGGGCAGCCATGGAAGGCAGCAATGCGGCAAGGCCAAGGGCAAGCAGGGAAAGGCGTGAGGTCATCGGTGGCTCCTTTTGAACGCTTTAGGCAGGATCCGTGACAATGTGTTGCGGGAGGCAGACGCCAGCGTATGGCAGACTGCATGGGTCCCCGCGAACACCGAATCCAATGCCAGGTACCCCGAACTATACCGGCCTGAACGAGCATTCCCACGACCTTCCGGCGAAGGCGGCGGTGTTGCTGGTTAACCTTGGTACACCTGAGGCGCCCACGGCCGCCGCCGTGCGGCCTTACCTCGCCGAGTTCCTTGGCGATCCGCGCGTCATCGAGTACCCGCGACTCCTCTGGAAGCTGATCCTGCACGGGGTGATCCTGAGGATTCGCCCAAAGCGCTCGGCCCATGCGTACGAGCGGATCTGGACGGCCGAGGGTTCCCCGCTGCGGGTCGGCAGTGAAGCACTGGCCGCCTCGCTTGGCGCGGAACTGGCCCGGCGCCGGCCCGGCCCGGTGACGGTGGCGCTCGCCATGCGCTACGGCAAGCCGTCGGTGGCCGACACGATCGCGAAGCTGCAACGCGACGGCGTGCGTCGGCTGCTGGTGCTGCCGCTTTATCCCCAATATTCCGGCACCAGCACCGGCAGCGTCTTCGATGCCGTGGCCGATACGGTGAAAGGCCTGCGCTGGCCGCCCGAACTGCGCCAGATCAACGACTACCACGATAACCCCGCTTACATCGCCGCCCTGGCGGCCAGCGTGCGGGCCCATTGGGACGCGCACGGCCGCGGCGAGAAGCTGCTCATGAGCTTCCATGGGATTCCGGAGCGTTACACCCGCGCCGGCGATCCGTATTACTGCCAGTGCCACGCCACCGCGCGCCTGCTGCGCGAGGCGCTCGGCCTGTCCGAGGACGAGGCACTCTTCAGCTTCCAGTCCCGCGTGGGCCGCGAGCGCTGGCTGCACCCGTACACCGACGAGATGGTGAAAGCCCTTGGCGCGAAGGGCATCAAGCGGATCGACGTGATCAGCCCGGGCTTCGCCGTCGATTGCCTCGAGACGCTGGAAGAGATCGCCATGCAGAACGCGGACTTCTTCCGCGAAGCAGGCGGCGAGACGTTGACCTACATCCCGTGCCTCAACAGCGCGCCCGACCACGTGGCCGCCCTCGCCGATCTCGTACTGAAGCACACCCAGGGCTGGCCGGAATTAGACCCCGCCTACGATGCCGCCGCCGAGGCGGTAAAGCTCGCCGCCGCCCGCGAACGCGCGCGAAAGGCTGGCGCCGGTGCGTGAGCTGAAGGTTTCGATCCCCGGCCTCGAGCTGGGCGGGCTGGCTTGGGGCGAGCCTGACGCGCCGCCGCTCCTGCTGGTGCACGGCTGGCTCGATAACGCCGCGAGCTTCGCCCTGCTCGCACCGAAACTCGCCGACCGCTTCCACGTGATCGCACTGGACCTGCCGGGCCACGGCCACTCAGACCACCTGCCGGAATCCACGATCTACCAGCATGTGGACTACGTGCGCGCCGTCCTCGCCGCAGCGGATGCGCTCGCCCTGCCCCGCTTCCACCTGCTCGGGCATTCGCTGGGTGCAGGCGTGGCGACGATGCTGGCGGTCGCTGCGCCGGAGCGCGTGCGCGCCCTCGCGCTCATCGAAGGCCTTGGACCGCTCGGCGACGATGGTTCCCGCACGCTCGATCGCTTCCGCGAAGCGATGGCGCTCAAGACCACGGGTAACCGCCCGCTGCGAGTGTTCCCCACGATCGAATCCGCCGCGGAGGCACGCGCATTGGCCAGCGGCCTGGCACCCGAACTCGGACGCTACATCGTCGAGCGAGGCCTCAATGCCGTGGAAGGCGGCTATAGCTGGTGCAGCGATGCACGGCTCTCACGCCCGACCGCGGTGCGGCTCGCGGAAACGCAGGTGATGGCATTGCTGCTGGGCCTGGCGGCACCGACGTCCCTTCTGCTCGCGCGCCCCCACCCGCCCTACCTCGAGCCGGAAGCGCTCCAAGTACGCATCGATTGCGTCGACAACATCCGCGTCACCCACATGGATGGCGGGCACCATCTGCACCTGGAACACCCGGACGCCGTCGCTGACTGGCTGCATGCGGCTTTCTGACTTGACTCTTGTGGGAGCGCGCTTGCGCGCGATCGCGCGCAAGCGCGCTCCCACAGTTACACGATCGGATCGAACCTCACCGGCAGGTGCACCACCGGCTCCACCAGCCAGTGGTCCGCCAGCAGGAAGGCGAACAACACCATCAGGTAGATGATGGAGTAGTTGAACATTTTCATCGGGAAGAAGTCGTCGGTCGACGTGAACAGCCGCACCGCATACCAGAGGAAGCCGATGCCCAGCACCACGGCGCCGAACAGGTAGATCAGGCCGTTCATGCCGGTGAGGAACGGCAGCAGCGTCACCAGGAACAGCAGCACCGTGTAGAAGAAGATGTGCCAACGGGTGAACTTCACGCCGTGCGTCACCGGCAGCATCGGCACCTGGGCGCGCGAGTAGTCGTCCACGCGGAAGATCGCCAGCGCCCAGAAATGCGGCGGGGTCCAGACGAAGATGATGAGCAGCAGCTGCAGTGCATAGGGGTGCAGCGAGCCAGTAACCGCCGTCCACCCAAGCACCGGTGGCGCCGCACCGGCGAGACCGCCGATGACGATGTTCTGCGGCGTGGCGCGCTTCAGGTACGCCGTGTAGATCACCGCGTAACCGATCAGCGAGAAGAAGGTGAGCACCGCCGTGAGCATGTTCACCAGGAACACGAGCACCAGCATCGAGAGGATGCCGAGCGTCATGGCGAACACGAACACCTTCATGGGCGTGAGCTCGCCGGTAGCGAGCGGTCGGTGCGACGTGCGCGCCATCACCTTGTCAATGCGCTGATCGATCAGATGGTTGAACGCGGCGGCCGACGCCGACGCCAGCCAGATGCCCAGCGTGCCGAAGATGCCGGACTGCCAGGTCGGCAGCACGCGGTTACCCTCTGAATCGACGGCGAGGAACATGCCAATGACCGCGCAGAACACCAGCAGCGCGACGACGCGCGGCTTGGTCAGTTCCATGTATTGCTTGAACTTGGTCACGGGGTCTCCGACGGCAGGCGTTGCGTGCTGGCCAGTGCCGCGAGCAGGGTGAAGAGGAGCAGCGCGGCCACGCCATTGTGCGCCGTCGCCATGGGCAGCGGCAGGCCCAGGTGCACATTGCCGATGCCGAGCAGCACCTGGGTGACCAGCACCACGGCCACGGCGATGCCGACCTTGCGCAGGCCCGCGCGGGCGAGCTTGTGCGACAGCCACGCGAGGTAGATGAAGGTGATGCCGGCGCCGATGCGGTGGGCCATCTGGATGGCGCTACGGGCGGCCATGTCGAGTACGCCACCTTCGTAGTTCACGCCAATGCCGCGCCACAGGATGAAGGCTTCATGGAAGTCGGTCGCCGGCCACCACTGCCCGAGGCACTTGGGGAAATCCGTGCCGCAGGCGAGCGCCGCGTAGTTGGTGCTCGTCCAGCCACCCAGCGTGATCTGGCACACCAGCACGACGATGCCGACCGTGACCGGCACGCGCAGCGCGGCGAAGCGCTCATCACGCGCACCGACGCCCCACCAGCGCAGCGCGGCCCAGGCCAGCAATGCGAAGGTGGCAAGACCGCCCAGCAGGTGGGCCGTCACGACGATCGGCTTCACCAGCAGCGTGACGGTCCACATGCCGAGCATGGCCTGGAAGATGATCACGGCGAGCGCGGCGATGCCGACGCGCCACGCGCCCGGCCGATCGAGCCGCGCGGCGGCGATGAGCGGCAAGGCAATCGCCAGCGCGGAGAGGACCGACGACACCGCATAGGCGCCACGCATGTACAGGACGACGCCGACCGCGGCGAACACCGAGGCGGCAATGACAGCGACCACTGCGGTCTTCCGCCGCCATGCTGCGATCAGCGCGATGGCGAGCACCATTACGCCCAGGCTACCCGCCAGGAAGCGATGCACCTGCTCGCGCCAGGCCTTGCTGTCCTCGTAGGGACGATCGGGGAACGCCTCGTTCGCCTGCGCGATGTCATGCGCGTGGCCTGGCCAGGTGACCTTGCCGTAGCAGGTCGGCCAGTCCGGGCAGGAAAGGCCCGCATTGGAAAGACGCACGAACGCGCCGAACATCACCACGCAGAAAGCGAACAGTGCGGCCAGCAGGGCCAGGGTGCGCAGGGCTTTCACGGCGCGGGGAGACATCAGCGGATCACCTTCTGCAGATCCTTGCGCAGCCCGTTCGGGTCGAAGCCCGCCGGGTACCACGCAAGGGCGGTGGCATTCGATTCGACCAGCACCACCGCGACGCTGTCGGGGGTGTGCGGACGGAAAGGCGCAAACGTATCGGCCGGCTCGGTACCGGTCACGTAATCGGCCATGACGGCCTGCCCGTCGGAGCCCGTGGGCGCGGCGCCGATATAAAGAAGGCGCAGGCGATCGGCGTTGCGGTTGAGCACGATGCGCGCATTCCGCACGAGGCCGAGGGTTTTCACGCACTCAACCGCGCAAGCCGGCCCGGGCAACACCACCAGGGTCAGTCGCGGCTCGCTGTCGCGCCATGCCCAGGGCTTGCCGCCCACATCGACACGCACGCCCTCGAAACTGCGCTGCGGCACGATGGGCTGGCCATTGCCCTTGCCCGTCGGCTGCCAGCCGGTCAGCGTGAGAATGCCTGCCGCCACGATGGGCGCCAGGAACACCAGCATGATCATCACCAGCTTCAGGCGTCCCGAGCGGACGGTGGGGGCTTTCGGTTCGGTCATGGGTTTCCGTTCTGCGGGCGGCGCCGCTTGCGGTGGAGAAGGATGAAGATCACCACCGCGGCGGCAGCGAAGGTGAACCACTGGAACGCATACGCACGGTGCCGGGCCGGTGGCATCACCGCCGGGGTCCAGTCACGCGCATAGATCGTGGCAGGATCCGCGTCGAGCAGCAGCACGCGAGGATACAGCGAGTGGTGCAGGTCGGCGGCGATCTCACCCAGGTCGATGTAGACCACGGATTTGTCGGCTCCCTTCTGCTCCGGCAAGCGGTCGCCACCCAGGCGCACGCCGACGCCGGGCGGCGGCACGTAAAGGCCGCGCACGGTGGTGTGCGCCTCGGGCACCGGCGGCAACCGTGGCTGGGCCCCGGCCTCGCGCGGCAGGAAGCCCAGGTCGACCAGGACCGCGTGGTTATCGCCATCCGGAAGGAACGGCACATAGACATGCACGCCTGCCTGGCCCGCCCGCGTCTGGTCATCCAGCACGTAGCGATGGCCCGGCAAGTAGGCGCCAGAAAGGGCTATCCGCGGATAACGATCCGCCGGGGGTGCCGCAGCCACGCCGGGGAAGTCCTCGACCGGCGCTTCGGCGGCTGCGGCGTAGCGCCGCAGGAGCTCGTCCTTCTCGGCCGCCCTGTCCAGCTGCCAGACACCCAGACGCGTAAAAACCAGCACCCCGGCGACAGTCAGTGCGACAGCGAACCACGTCGGGCGGCGCAGGAAGCTCATGCAAAGCCCCGCGTACCCACCGCTATACTCGGATTGTCGCAATGAAGCGGAACGGTCACGTGGAAACCATCTACAAATACGCGCTGGTGGTCCTGCTCCTGGTGGTGCTGTTCAACCTGGGCCAGGCGCTGTTCTTCATGATGACCGACAAAGGCCAGAGCAAACGCACCGTCTGGGCGTTGACCCGGCGAATCGGCCTCTCCCTGCTGCTCATCGCCATGGTGGCCCTGGGCATCTTCATGGGGTGGCTACACCCGCACGACGTGGGCCAATTCTAACCCGCCCCCACCGCCCACCAAGGCGCAGTGCGGCAATCTGCGGCAATCGGCCCCACACCCCTGCGCTCCACCACCGCCCCGCCCCCTGTGGGAGCGCGCTCGCGCGCGATGCCCCCCTTACCCGACCAGCGCAGCCATCACATGCTGCGGGTCGTTCCGGATAGCCCGCAACAATGCCCTGGCCGGCCCGGTCGGTTCACGCCGCCCCTGCTCCCAGTTGCGCAAGGTCCCGACATCGACATCGAGCACCTTGGCGAAGTTCGGCTGCGACAAGCCGGTGGATTCCCGAATGGCCCTGATCGTCGCGGGATCGACGTGGAACTCGCGGGAAGGCGCGCGCTTCCCGCGGTGCATCTCGTCCATCTGCTGGACGCTTTCGAGCAGTTCATCGAAGAAAGAAGTCATGGTGGCTGGTTCCAGTGTTCGACGATTTTTCGCAACGTTGCGCGTTGATCGTGCGTGAGATCGTCACGCTCGTTCTTCGCGTAGATCAGCAGCATGGCGATACGTGCCTGCTGCGCGAAGTGGTAGTAGATGACCCGAACGCCGCCGCGTTTACCGCGCCCGCTCGCGGCAAACCGGACCTTGCGGAGCCCACCGGTGCCTTCGATGAGATCGCCTGCTTCAGGAAATGCGGCGAGTGCATGCTGTAACCGCGTGTACTGATCGTCGCAGAGAAGTTCGCGGACCCGCCGCGTAAACGGCGGCGTCTCGACGAAGATCATGACCGGATAGTGCGCCATTGACGTACATATGTCAATGGCGCACCCCTCGATGTGGTTGCGTGTTTCATCGCTTTTCCCATACATCGGTGCATGCGGCACCGTCAGGAAAAGGCTCCTCGATTCGCCATGCGTCTCACAGTCGCCCACGCTCGCCAGCGCACGTAGGAACTGTCCAGCTCTAGCGACCGGGCATCAGCTGGTGCAGCAGGTGGTCGTATCGCTCGATGGCGTCGACATCATGGTCCATCAAGGTGTCTTCGCCCGTGCGCACCAGCCGAAACCGGGCGCCGGCGGCAAACAGGCGGCACGATCCATCCGCTATGCCCTCACGGAATACCCGACGCTCGCCAGCAACCACCGCGGCCAGCGCGGCTCGAATCCGCGCGTCATCCCGCGGCGTCAGCGCTTTCACGAGTACCCGTTCACCGTCATTGAACCGCAACGATGCACCCCTGGCATCACGATGGATCGTCGTTACGTACGTGGACGAGAAACCCACGCCAACGGAAGCATCCAGTAGTTGGTCCCTTCCCACGAAAGTGGCCAGATCGTCCGCACTGTTTCGCAGACCGCCCGCGCACTCGCGTGCGACGCCTTCGCCCCGCACCGCACGCAACTCGGCGACCGCGGCATCAAGCGCGGCTGGCGCAGGCGCTTCCGCCATGGCGGTGAACGCGAAGGCCGCGGCAAGGATAGGTATGAAGAGACGCATAAAAGAAACCCGCCTTCCGGCGGGTTTCATCAGGCTCAAAGCACGTAAACGAACAGGAACAACGCCAGCCACACCACGTCGACGAAGTGCCAGTACCACGCCACGGCTTCGAAGCCGAAGTGGTCATCCTTCGTGAAGTGGCCCTTGGCGCAACGCACCCAGATGATCGCCAGCATGATCGTGCCCAGGGTCACGTGCATGCCGTGGAAGCCCGTGAGCATGAAGAACGTGGCGCCGTAGACACCGCTGCCCAGGGTGAGGTTGAAGTGCTCGTAGGCCTCGGCGTACTCGTGGGCCTGGCAGAACAGGAACGTCGCACCCAGCAGCACGGTGAAGCCCAGGCCGATCAGCAGCGCCTTGCGGTGGCCGGCCTTCAGCGCATGGTGCGCGATGGTGATGGTCACGCCCGACGAAAGCAGGATCAGCGTATTCAGCAGGGGCAGCCCCCATGCCGCGATCGTGTGGAATGAACCACCGATCTTGTCCGGACCGCCGCCGCCCGAGGCACCCCAGGCGGCGTTGTAGCCATCCCACACGAACTGGTGGGTGAGCACGCCATGGCCCTCACCGCCCAGCCAGGGGATGGAGAAGATGCGGGCGTAGAACAGCGCGCCGAAGAACGCGCCGAAGAACATCACCTCGGAGAAGATGAACCACATCATGCCCATGCGGAACGAGCGGTCCACCTGGCCGTTGTAGCTGCCGGCCATCGACTCGTTGATGACCGAGCGGAACCAGCCGAAGAACATGCCGAGGATCATCACCACGCCGACATAGAACACCGTCTTGCCGAACCCGGACTCGCCAGGCTCGGCGTTAAGCCAGTGCGCCGCACCGAACACGGTAACGAACATCGACACGGCAGCCACGATCGGCCACTGGCTCTTGCTCGGTACGAAATAAGCGTCTTGTTGCTGGTGACCCATGCTGGTTTCCCGTGGAAGTCGCTCTATGGCCGTTACAGCTTCAACATCTGCACGATCGACACAACGAAGATCGCAAGCGCCACGCAACCCGCGATCCAGGCGGTGCGGCGGGCGCGCTTGCGGCGTTCATCCAGTTCGTTGTCGACCATGGCATTCATCGATCAGTGGTCCGTGTTGCCGTGCGCCAGCTCGTCATCATGGATGACCGGCGGCACGTCGAAGGTGTGGTGTGGGGCCGGCGACGGCACCGTCCACTCCAGGCCCTTCGCGCCTTCCCACGAGCGGTCCGCGGCCTTCTTCTTCGAGAACCACACGCAGTGCACGATCACGCCCAGGAAGATCAGCTGCGAGGCGCCGAACCAGAAGCCGCCGATCGAGCTGATCATGTTGAAGTTGGCGAAGGCCACGTTGTAGTCGGGGATGCGGCGCGGCATGCCGGCCAGACCCAGGAAGTGCTGCGGGAAGAACAGCACGTTGACCGAGATGACGCTCGACCAGAAATGGATCTTGCCCCAGGTCTCGCTGTACATGTGGCCCGACCACTTCGGCAGCCAGTAATACGCGGCGGCCATGATCGAGAACGCGGCGCCGGTCACCAGCACGTAGTGGAAGTGGGCCACCACGAAGTACGTATCGTGGTACTGGAAGTCGGCCGGGGCCAGCGCCAGCATCAGGCCGGAGAAGCCGCCGATGGTGAACAGGATGACGAACGCGATGGAGAACAGCATCGGCGTCTCGAACGTCATCGAGCCGCCCCACATCGTGCTCACCCAGTTGAACACCTTCACGCCCGTCGGCACCGCGATGAGCATGGTGGCGTACATGAAGAAGATCTCGGCCCCCATCGGCAGGCCCACGGCGAACATGTGGTGGGCCCAGACGATGAACGAGAGGAAGGCGATGGACGCGATGGCGAACACCATGGCCTTGTAGCCGAAGATCGGCTTGCGGGCGAAGGTGGGGATGATCTCCGAGATGATCCCGAACGCCGGCAGGATCATGATGTACACCTCGGGGTGCCCGAAGAACCAGAAGATGTGCTGGTAGAGGACCGGGTCACCGCCGCCGGCGGCATTGAAGAAGTTGGTGTGGAAGTACTTGTCGGTGAGCAGCATGGTCACCGCGCCCGCCAGCACCGGCATCACCGCGATCAGCAGGAACGCCGTGATCAGCCAGCTCCACACGAACACCGGCATCTTCAGCAGGTCCATGCCCGGCGCGCGCATGTTGAGGATCGTGGCGATGATGTTGATCGCGCCCATGATCGAGCTGATACCCATCAGATGCACCGCGAACACCACGTAGGCGATGGATTCGCCCTGCAGCGACAGCGGCGGATACATCGTCCAGCCACCGGCGGGGCCGCCACCCGGCATGAACAGCGTGCTGAGCAGCAGCAGGAACGCGAACGGCATGATCCAGAACGACAGGTTGTTCATGCGCGGCAGCGCCATGTCCGGCGCGCCGACCATGAGCGGGATCATCCAGTTCGCCAGGCCCACGAACGAGGGCATGATGGCGCCGAAGATCATGACCAGCGCGTGCATCGTCGTCATTTCATTGAAGAAATACGGCTGCACGAGCTGCATGCCCGGCTTGAACAGCTCCGCGCGGATCACCATGGCGAACGCGCCGCCGATGAAGAACATCAGCAGGGCGAACACCAGGTAAAGCGTGCCGATGTCCTTGTGGTTCGTGGACATCACCCAGCGCTGGAAGAACCCCTGCGGTGCGTGATGGTGGTCGTGATGGTCGTGGGTGGCATCGTGCGCCATGGGCCTTGCACCTCTACCTAAGACGAAAACGGACTAAGACGGTGTGGGAATTAGCCCTGGGGGGCCGTGGCGGGTGCTGCCTGGGCGGTCTGCGCGGCCTGTTCCACCTTCGCCGCGTCGACCTGGGTGGCAAGCCACTGCTCGAACTCGGCCTTGGGCACGGCCTTCACCACGATCGGCATGAAGCCATGGTCCTGGCCGCATAGCTCGGCGCACTGGCCGCGGTACACGCCCGGTTCCTTGAGGTTCGTCCAGGCCGAGTTGGCGATGCCCGGGATGGCATCCATCTTCCAGCCGAGCGCCGGCACCCACCAGGAGTGGATGACGTCGCCGCCAACGATGATGAAACGGATCTTCGTGCCCACCGGTACGACAAGCGGCTTGTCGACGTCGAGCAGGTAGGTCTTGTAGCCGTCGACCTGGATCTTCTCGGGGTCCAGGTTGGACTTGAGCTGGCGGGTGCGGTCGGAGCTCTCTTCCAGCTTGGACATGAAGCCCACGCGGTCGACCGGCTTGCCCTTGTATTCCACGTAGTCGTAGCGCCACTTCCACTGGTAGCCGGTGACCTTGATGGTCATTTCCGAGCCGGTGGTGTCGGCGAACGTGGTGAGGCCGCCCGTGGCGAGCTTGGCCAGGAAAATCAGGATGATGACCGGGATGACGGTCCAGACGATCTCGAGCTTCGTGCTGTGCGTCCACTTCTCCGCGACGGCGCCGCGCGACTTACGGAAGCGGAACATCGCCACGAACATGGCGCCAAACACCACGATGCCGATGACGACGCAGACCCACAGCGCCACCATGTGCATGCCATACGGAGACCACTCCGCGGCGCCCTTGGTCATGTTGAGCTGATCCGGCTCCGGGTTGGCCATTGCCGCCCCGCCCGAAAGGGCTAGTACCACGCCTGCCGTCCACGCCGAAGCCAATCGTCGTCCGATGCCGCCAGATGTCATGTTTGCACCTTTGTTGAACCTACCTGCGCGACTGATCCAGGACCTCGGACAGAAGCACCATGAGTTTCCTTGACACCTCGGCCCTTTCCTCTTCCCCAAGGAAGGCGCCGATTTCGAGCTCGTTGCCGTGCGATGTGATCAAGAGCCGCTGGCGTCGTTCCCCCGGCGCCAACCCGATGCGTACCCAATATGTCTGGAATTGGCTCACCCGTCGACCCGGGAGGTGCCGCACTTCCAGTGTGTCCGGGCCGATGGCAATGCGTTCACCCCTGTCGCCAGCCCGCCAGGCCGCGCCGAGCGCGAACCCCACGACGAACGCCTCGATCAGCGCGAAGAGGGGTGCGAACACATTCCCCTGCCACGCGCCGAGCGCCGCGGTCGCCAGGGCCAACGCCGAAAGCCCGATGATCAGCCGACGCAGGCCGCGCTTGTCCAGTGCGCGGTTAGGCCTAAGCCACACCACGCGCGGGTGACCCGCGACGGTCGGTCGAAGCACGAACATGGGAATCCGGCGTGCCTGGAACAGCCGGATGATAGGGCGCGGGTCCGAAAGCGGCAAGGTTGCAGGGCGGCGGATTGTCGCAGGCGGCCCCGCGACACCCGGCTGTCGCGGCGCACCACGCACGAACTCGCGGCCTCCCCTACAATGGGCGGTCTTCCCCGTCCCCACAGCCCAATCGTGAATCCGTCCATCCTCAGTCCCGAACTCCCCACCGGTGCCGAGCCGGCGCGTGCGCGCATTACCGCCGCCTGGCTGCGCGACGAAACCGAGGCCGTCAACGACCTCCTCGTCCAGGCCACGCTGCCGCCGACCGAGCGCGAGCACGTCATCGACGTGGCCGCCGGCCTGGTCACCCGTGTGCGCGCCCGCGCCAAGGACCAGAGCGCCGTCGAATCCTTCATGCGCCAGTACGACCTCTCCTCCGAGGAAGGCGTGCTGCTCATGTGCGTGGCGGAAGCCCTGCTGCGCATCCCCGACAAGGCCACGGCCGACAAGCTCATCCGCGACAAGCTGGGCGATGCCGACTGGAAGAAGCACCTGGGCCAGAGTGAATCCGTGTTCGTCAACGCCTCCACCTGGGGCCTGATGCTCACCGGCCACCTCGTGAACCTGGCGGAAGAAACCCGCCACGACTTCACCTCCGCCCTGCGCCGCCTCGTCGGCCGCGCGGGCGAGCCGGTGGTGCGCCTCGCCGTGCGCCAGGCCATGCGGATCATGGGCCACCAGTTCGTGATGGGACGCACGATCAAGGAGGCCCTGGACCGCGCCGAGGAGAAGGACCACGCGGTGTACCGCTATTCGTACGACATGCTCGGCGAATCGGCGCTCACCCAGGCCACGGCCGAGCGTTACCAGCAGGATTACCGCGACGCGATCAACGCGCTCGGCAGCCGCGGCCCGTTCAAGAGCAACGTGGAAGCGCCGTCGATCTCGGTGAAGCTCTCCGCGCTGCACCCGCGCTATGAAATCGGCAACCGGGCCCGTGCCCGTGCCGAGCTGGGCGCCAAGCTGCTCGAACTCTCGCAGCTGGCCTACAAGAACGGCATCGCCCTGTCGGTGGACGCCGAAGAGACCGATCGCCTCGAGCTCTCGCTCGACATCATCGGCGATGTCTTCGCCCACCCCTCGCTCGAGGGCTGGAACGGCCTCGGTATCGTCATCCAGGCGTACCAGAAGCGCGCGCCGTTCGTCATCGACTGGGTGGTCGAGAAGGCCCGCGCGACCGGCCGCCGCTGGTTCGTGCGCCTGGTCAAGGGCGCCTACTGGGATGCCGAGATCAAGCGTTCGCAGGAAAACGGCCTCAGCGGCTACCCGGTGTATACGCGCAAGCCGAACACGGATGTCAGCTACCTCGCCTGCGCCCACCGCCTGTTCAACGCCGGCAGCGACCTGGTCTACCCGCAGTTCGCCACGCACAACGCGCACACCATCGCGGCGATCAACCATATCGCCAAGGGCCGCCCGTACGAGAACCAGCGCCTGCACGGCATGGGCGCCGACCTGTACGCGGAAGTGATCGGCAAGGACAAGCTCAACGTGCCCTGCCGCGTCTACGCGCCGGTCGGCACGCACGAGGACCTGCTGCCCTACCTGGTCCGCCGCCTGCTCGAGAACGGCGCCAACACCAGCTTCGTCAACCGCGTGGTGGACGAGAGCGTCCCCGTGCGCGACCTGGTCGCAGATCCTTGCGAAATCGTCCGCGCCTTCACCTCCATTCCGCACCCCCGCATTCCCCTGCCGGTCAATCTGTACGGCGAACTCCGGAAGAACTCCATGGGCATGAACTTCGCTAACGACAACGAGCTCAACGAGCTCGCCGACGCCGTCAACCGCCACTCCGGCCCGTGGACGGCCGCGCCGCTCGTCGCCGGTGGCGCCACCGGTGGCAGCAAGGTCGAAGTGACCGACCCGTCGGATCGCCGCCGCATCATCGGCACGGTCGAGAACGCCCCGGAAGGCCTCGTGGACCAGGCGCTGCGCGCCGGCGTGGCCGCCCAGCCGGGCTGGGACCGCCTGCCGGCCGCCAGCCGCGCCGCGATCCTCGAGCATGCCGCCGAGCAGCTCGAGCACAACCGCGCCGAGTTCATCGCCATGTGCGTGCGCGAAGCCGGCAAGAGCCTCCCGGACGCGATCGCGGAAATCCGTGAGGCCGCCGACTTCCTGCGCTACTACGCCACGATGGCGCGCCGCCTGTTCGGCCAGCCGGAACAGCTCCCGGGTCCCACCGGCGAGAGCAACCAGCTGTTCCTCAACGGCCGCGGCGTGTTCGTCTGCATCAGCCCGTGGAACTTCCCGCTGGCCATCTTCCTCGGCCAGGTCGCCGCGGCGCTCGCCGCCGGTAACGCCGTGATCGCCAAGCCGGCCGAACAGACCGCGCTGATCGGCTACGCCGCCGTGAAGCTGCTCCACGCCGCCGGCGTGCCGACCGACGTGCTGCAGTTCCTGCCGGGCGACGGCGCCACCGTCGGCGCCGCGCTCACCCGCGACCCGCGCGTCGCCGGCGTGGCCTTCACCGGCTCCACCGACACGGCCTGGGCGATCAACCGCGCCCTCGCCGCCCGCAATGCGCCGATCGCCGCGCTGATCGCCGAGACCGGCGGCCAGAACGCGATGATCGCCGACTCCTCGGCACTGCCCGAGCAGATCGTGAAGGACGTGATCAACTCGGCGTTCCAGTCGGCCGGCCAGCGTTGCTCGGCCGCGCGCATCCTGTTCGTGCAGGAAGACATCGCCGACAAGGTGATCGGCATGCTCGCCGGCGCCATGGCCGAGCTGAAGGTCGGCGACCCCGGCCTGCTCTCGACCGACGTGGGCCCGGTGATCGATGAAGACGCGCGCCAGATCCTCGTCGACCATGCGGCCCGCATGGATCGCGAAGCGAAGAAGATTGGCGAAGTGGCGCTACCGGAAGGCACGACCAACGGCACGTTCTTCGCGCCGCGCGCCTACGAGATCCCGTCGCTGCAGACGCTGACCCGCGAGATCTTCGGCCCCGTGCTTCACGTCATCCGCTGGAAGGGTTCCGACCTTGCCAACGTCGTGGAGCAGATCAACGCCACCGGCTTCGGCCTCACCCTCGGCATCCACAGCCGCATCGACGACACGATCGAGTACATCTCGTCGCGCGCGAAGGTCGGTAACTGCTACGTCAACCGCAACCAGATCGGTGCGGTGGTCGGCGTGCAGCCGTTCGGCGGCGAAGGCCTCTCCGGCACCGGCCCGAAGGCCGGCGGCCCGCACTACCTGCTCCGCTTCGCCGGTGAGCGCACGCTCACGATCAACACCACGGCGGCGGGTGGTAACGCTTCGCTGCTGACGATCGGCGAGTAACGCGCCAGCAAGGTGATCGCAAGAAGCCGCGCCCGCGAGGGCGCGGCTTCTTTGTGCAGGGCGCTCTAGCTGACGGGCGAGCGACACCCGGGACTACAACGAAAGTGATATTGCGGCGGTCGCTCGGCTGGGGCGAGGCTGTGCGCACCTAGCGTCGGCCGGTACCCGACGTCCATCCAGCCTGGAGGACAGCGACATGATGTCGCCCGGTACCGTTCACGCATCCCTGAAATGCGATTCCCCGTCGGTGGCCGCCGCGCCAGGCCCGAAGCCAGGCCGCAAGCGGAGCGTGCGCGAGATCGCCGAACACCATGCCGCGCTTGGCCACATCGACCAGCGGCGCCTTGGCCCGCACGGCCTAACCATCGACTTCGCCAGGGCGAAATTCCTTCGAGTGCCAGCCAATGGTTACCAATTGTTCGAGGACCTGGTCCTGGTCACCGGCAGCACCGACCTGATCATCGGCAGTTCCAGGGATGGATCGATCTCGTACCTCACCGGGGTGAAGGGCCACCACAACGATTGCCTGATCCTGTTCAGGCATGCCTACGGGAAAGCAATTTGCAGGCTGGGCATCGGCAACCTGGGCGCCGATGCGCACGTCGGCTTCCTCACGCACGGCACGTTCAAGGAAGCCTGGCACGCGACTTACGGCAAGCAGCCCGAGGCGCGGGCGCCAGAAGACCGGGGCTTCTGGACCGACCTGCCTTACGAGGCCATGCAGCTCAACGAGCTCCAGGGCATCGTCTGGCGCGGCGGCACGCTTTGCATTGAGCGGATCACGCTGGAACCCTGAGGCGATCGCGAGTACGCGATGCCTGGACTTTTTTGCATGACCGTCGGCTGGCGGCATTCACGAATACGTGGCGCTTGTGCCCGTTCCGTTACCCTTCCGGATGAAGGGATTCAAGAGGTACCGCGTGTTACCGGCGAGAGGTTGTACAGGGCAAAACTCACGCTCATATCGCCCGATACGCGCGCCTCCCAATTCAAGGAGAAACGACATGGCAATCACAACGAAAGCCAAAGGCAAGGCTTCCGGCACTCACGCAGCGCCCACGCACATTACCTTCACTGATTTTAAGGTCGGGCATATCTTCAAAAGCGGACCACACAAGAATCCATTCCCTAGCGCGCCAGATGTAGATCTCCTCGAGATTGTCGGTACAGCTGCCATCATTGGGAGAGATGCGCACGACCACATGCTTGTGAAAAATTCGGGACCTGGAGAGGTAGAAGGTTTCGCGATCTACACGAAGACGCAGCACAAGCGCGCAACATTCCGATTAAAGAACACATCGACCGCCGAGCCAGTATTGCTCTGGGTAATCTTGTTGACGCGCAACGATGACATTGTGGATGAGCGCTACATCCATATCGCCCGCGACACGGAGATCCATGAGACGCTGGTTTCGACCCATGAGTTCGCAGGCGTCCAGTTCGTCGTCTACGAGGACGTTGGCCAGATTGGACTGGCCGAACTGCAACTAAGCTAAGGCAGGGCACGCCGCGAATCGCGCGCAAGTGCGCTCCCACAGGGCCGTGTCAGCTCTTGTGGGAGCGCGCTTGCGCGCGATACACGCCGCGATAAACGAAGGGCCCCTTGCGGGGCCCTTCCAGGTTACTGCTTCAACCCACGATCCTTGAGCATCGGCTCGATACTCGGATCCTTGCCGCGGAAATCGCGGTACAGCTTGCCCAGCTCGACAGTGTTGCCGCGCGAGAGGATCTTGTCGCGGAAGATGTCGCCGTTCTCGCGGGTCAGGCCGCCGTGCTCCTTGAACCACTCGAACGCATCGGAATCGAGCATCTGGGTCCACAGGTAGGCGTAGTAGCCGGCGGCGTAACCGTTACCCCAGATGTGCTGGAAGTAGCTGGAGCGGTAACGCGGCGGGACCTGCACGAGCGTAAAGCCGACCTTCTTCAGCGCATCGGCTTCGAACTTGTCGACATCCTGCTTCGGCGCGTCGGCCGGCAGCATGTGCCACTGCATGTCGAGCAACGCGGCCGAGATGAGCTCGCTCATCGCATAGCCCTGGTTGAAGCTCGAGGCCTTCTTGATCTTCGCCACCAGCTCGGCCGGCATCGGCTCGCCGGTCTTGTAGTTCTTGGCGAAGTTCGCAAACACCTTGGGATCCGACGCCCACTGCTCGTTGAACTGCGAGGGGAACTCGACGAAGTCACGCGCGGTGTTCGCGCCCGACAGCGACGGGTACTTCGCGTTCGAGAACATGCCATGCAGCGCGTGGCCGAACTCGTGGAACATGGTGGTCACGTCGTCCCACGACAGCAGCGCGGGCTGGCCGGCGGCGGGCTTGGTGA
The DNA here is from genome assembly GCF_055584245.1 of Luteibacter sp. NPDC104163. Lineage (NCBI taxonomy): Bacteria > Pseudomonadati > Pseudomonadota > Gammaproteobacteria > Lysobacterales > Rhodanobacteraceae > Luteibacter > Luteibacter sp. NPDC104163. The sequence goes on along the minus strand of NZ_JBVJMK010000006.1, from coordinate 173,806 downwards.
AGTTGGCCACGTTGAACACGACGGGCTTGGTGCCCATCAGGTGCGACTGGCCGACCAGGTTGTCCATCCAGGCGCCGCCGTTCTTGTTGTCGCGCTTGAAGTAATCGCAGTAGAACAGCGCCATCGAGGTGCCATCCTTGTCGAACACTTCGAACACGCGGACGTCCGGCGTGTACACCGGGATATCCTTGCGCTCCTTGAACGTGATGCCGTAGAGCTGGTTGGCCGCGTAGAACACGCCGTTCTGCAGCACGTTATCCAGCTCGAAGTACGGGCGGACCTGCGCTTCGTCGAGATCGTACTTGGCCTTGCGCACCTTCTCGGCGTAGTGGTCCCAATCCCAGGCCTGCACCTGGAAGCCACCCTTCTCCTGGTCGATCACGTCCTGGATGTCCTTCGACTCGGACTTCGCGCGCGCGACCGCGGCCGGGACCAGGCGTTCCATGAACTTCTCAGCGGCTTCCGGCGTCTTCGCCATCTGGTCGTCGAGCTTCCACGCCGCGTAGTTCTTGAAGCCAAGCAGCTTGGCGCGCTCGGCGCGCAGCTGGGCGATGCGCGCGGCGGTGTCGCGCGTATCGTTGGCGTCGTTGTGCTCGGCGCGCTCCCACGAGGCCTTGAACAGCTTCTCGCGCGTCGCGCGGTCGTTCATCGGCTGCAGCTCCGGCTGCTGCGTGGTGTTCTGCAGCGGGAACACGTACTTGCCTTCCAGGCCGCGGCCCTTCGCGGCATCGGCAGCGGCGGCGATATCGGCGTCGGAAAGGCCATCCAGCGCCTTCTTGTCGTCGACCACCAGCGCAGCGGCCTTGGTTGCCGCCAGCAGCTTGTTCGTGAACTGCGTGCTGAGCGTGGATTCTTCCTTGTTGATCTCCTTCAGGCGGGTCTTGTCCGCCTCGGAGAGCTTGGCGCCAGCGTGCACGAAGTCCTGGTACTTCACTTCGAGCAGGCGCTTCGATTCCGGGTCGAGGTTCAGCGAATCGCGCTTGTTGTACAGCGTCTCGATGCGCTTGAAGAGCTTGTCGTTGAGGTAGATCGCGTCGCTGTGCTCGGCGAGCTTCGGCGCTTCGTCCTCTTCCACCTTCTGCAGGGTGTCATTGGTATTCGCGCCGGTGAGCGCGCCAAAGATCATCTGCGCGCGGGTCAGCAGCACGCCGGTCTTCTCGAGGGCGACGACGGTGTTGTCGAAGGTCGGCTCATCGGCCGAGTTGGCGATGGCGTCGACTTCCGCCAGTTCCTGCTTCATGCCTTCTTCGATCGCCGGCTGGAAGTCGGCATCGGTGATCTTGTCGAACGGCGGCGCCTGGAACGGAAGCGTGCTCGCGGTGAGCAGCGGATTCACATGCGCTGCCGGGGCGGCGGCCGTCGTGGCCGCCGAAGCCGGGGCCGTGCTGGCCGGTGCCGGGGCGGCTGCCTTGTCGGCGTCGTTCGACTGCGAGCAGGCGGCGGTGGTGAGGGCGATCGAGGTGGCGATCACGAGCGTGCGTACCTTCATGGACAGGCGGACCCCTGGCGTGTTCGAAAGCGGGGACTCTAGCCCTGGCGGCAGGCCGGGGACAACCGCCACAGGTACTGGCATCCATGCTGCGTTGCACCGCACTCCATCGACTGTGGGAGCGCGCTTGCGCGCGATGGGTCGTCCCGCAAGCACCCATCGCGCGCAAGCGCGCTCCCACGGGCGTTAGCAAAACACGGGTTACTTCGTGTCGCGCAGCTCCCAGCTATTGCCGATGAGCAGGTTCAGGCGGTGCTTGACCAGGCGCATGGGCAGGCTGGTGGTGAGCTTGACGTCGTGGCGGTCACCGGCGGCCAGCTCGCCCGTCGCGGAGGCGCCGGGATCGGTGGCGCCCAGGCTCGGGTCCACCTCGTCCGGGTCGGGCTGCTTGGCGCGCCAGCGCTGGAACAGGCTGTCGCTGCGCATCGCATCGGCGATGTCGGCGGCCAGCTTTTCCGGGCCGATACCTTCGAAGGAGAGCTCCGGATCCGGGCCCTTCGCCTTCGCCATGTCTTTTACCGAAAGAAAGTACGTCGTCATGGGTATCCGTTTAAGGCGGGCGCCGTGAAGGGGCCGTCAGCCAAGCGGCGCGAGGTCGAGGAGGATCGCTGCGTCGGCGGGTGCGACGCGGTAGGGCAGCACGCCCAGGCACGGCGCGGGGAGGAGGCGCCTCAAGGTGTCCACGTTCTCATCGCGGAGCAGCATGTCCGGCTCCACGAGGTTGGCTATCCACCCGGCCAGCCGGCAGCCGTCGGCTTCGATGGCCCGCGCCGTCAGCCGCGCATGGCTGATACAGCCAAGGCGGATGCCGACTACCAGCACGACGGGAAGATTCCATCGCTGCGGGATCTGCTCGGCCGACATGTCGGGGGAAAGCGGAACCATCCAGCCGCCCACGCCCTCCACAACCACGCGCTCATAGTCACGCCCCAGGCTGGAAAACGCCGCGTCCAGCGGTGCCCAGCCCACCGCGACGCCCTCGCGCGCGGCAGCCAGGTGGGGTGAGACCGCCTCCTCCAGGGCCAGCGGGTTGACCAGCTCGTACGGCGGCCGTGGGTGGCTGGCCGCCTGCAGGTCCAGGGCATCCTGGTTGCGCAGGCCGTCCCGGGTGCGGGCCGAGCCGCTGGCCACGGGCTTCATGCCGGCCACCCGCTCGCCGGCCTGGCGGAACGCATGCACCAGCGTCTGCGCGCCGTGGGTCTTGCCGATGCCGGTATCGGTACCGGCCACGAAAAGGTGTCGCGCCATGGGTCAAGCGGCCTTGCGGAAGCGGGGACGTGGCACCATACACGGCTTCGATTCCCCGTTGAACGCAGGACCCGCCATGTACGAAGCCCGTGCCATCGCCACCGACGACAAGGCCGCCCTCTACGCCGAGCTGGCGGAGCAGGCCGCTGGCCTCATGCATGGCGAGACGAACATGATCGCCAATGCCGCCAACTTCGCCGCGCTGGTGTATGACGTGCTGCCCGACCTGAACTGGGCGGGCTTCTACCTGTTCGATGGGGATGAGCTGGTCGTCGGCCCGTTCCAGGGCAAGCCGGCCTGCATCCGTATCGCGCTTGGCCGCGGCGTGTGCGGCACGGCCGCGCAGACCGGCCAGACCCAGCTCGTCCACGACGTGCACGCGTTCGCCGGGCACATCGCCTGCGATGCCGCGTCGAATTCGGAAGTGGTGGTGCCCCTGTTCCGTGCCGATGGCAGCCTGTTCGGCGTGTGGGACGTGGACAGCCCGTCGGTCGGCCGCTTCGATGAAGACGACAAGCGCGGCATGGAAGTGCTCTGCGCCGCCTTCATGAAGACGCTGGGCTAACCAAACCCCTGTGGATCGACACCCTTGTGGGAGCGGGGGTTGGCGCGATCGCGCGCCAGCGCGCTCCCACAACGCCCCCGCTGGCCCCCCGTGGGCAGAGCAAGGGGGCGCGGGGGGGGTGTGGC
>NZ_JBVJMK010000006.1:95922-170369 GCF_055584245.1 Luteibacter sp. NPDC104163 | reverse complement strand
CTTTCTACCCCCACACGCGCGCCTTGCTTGTGCCGGCCCCCGCCTAACTAATGCCCGGGGCAAAACAAACCCCTTGCGCAGCAACGCCCTTGTGGGAGCGCGCTGGCGCGCGATCGCGCCCACCCCCGCTCCCACAAGGCGCCGGATGCCCCGCGTTCGTCAGAGCTCGTGCGCGCGGGGCGTGTGTAGCAACTCGATCACCCGCGCCCTCGCTTCGTCCACGCCTGTCTTCGCCAGCGACGAGAACATCTGTACCGTACCGGGCACCTTGTTCTCGCGGAAGTACTTGCGCAGGGCCTCCAGGGCCCTTGAGCCCTCACCCCGCGAGACCTTGTCCGCCTTGGTCATCAGCACGTGGCAGGGCAGCTCGGTGTCGGCGCAGAACTCGAGCATCATCCGGTCGAAATCCTTGAGCTCGTGGCGGATATCCACGATCAGCACGATCCCGCGCAGGCTACGGCGCATCTTCAGGTAGGCGTCGATCTCGCGGCGCCAGTGCGCGCGCATGGCGTCGGGCACCTTCGCATAACCGTAGCCCGGCAGGTCGACCAGGCGGGCCTGGAGCGGCTCTTCGTCCTCCCGCTTCAACGGCGGGAGCTCGAACACCACCATCAGCTGGGTGCGGCCGGGCGTCTTGGAGGTGCGCGCAAGGCTGTTGTGGCCGGTCAACGCATTGAGCGCGCTGGATTTACCTGCGTTGGAGCGACCCGCGAAGGCCACTTCCGCGCCGGTGTCGTAAGGCAGCTGCGTGATTTCATTCGCGGCGAGCGTAAAGCGCGCGCCGTTGAGGATATTCGACGTCATGGGACCTGGCTTGCCCATGGGGCAACGCAAACGTGAGGCCCGGCAGTGTATGCGATGTGGCGCCATGCCGCCCGCGCCGATGGTTTGACCGACTGTCCGCAGCACATTCATAATCGTTTGAATGAGGCGCGGCAGGGAACGCGCCCGGTCCGGAAGTAACCCTTTGTGGAGAAACCCATGACGTTTCGGCACGCCGCCGCTGCCATCACTGCCGCGCTCCTGATGAGCACGGCAGCCGCTCAATCCGCTTCTCCCGCAAAGCCGGCGTCCACGCCAGCCCCCGCGGCCTCCGCCGCCAAACCCGGGGCCAATCCCGCGACCGATACCGCGACACCCGGCATGCCGAAGGCCGAGACGCCGACGGTGGCTGCCAATGCCTCGCCCGCCGGCAGCGTCAAGCCGGGCGACGCCACGGCAGGCCAGGGCAAGGCCGCGGCCTGCGGCGCTTGCCACGGCATCGATGGCAACTCGACCGACGCGCAGTACCCGCGCCTTGCCGGCCAGAGCGAGCAGTACATCGCCGGCCAGCTCGCCCAGTTCAAGTCGGGCAAGCGCGCCAACCCGATCATGGCCGGCTTCGCGGCCCCGCTGTCCGAGCAGGACATGCACGACATCGGCGCGTTCTTCGCCACCCAGAAGCCGCTGCCCGGCGTGGCCGACCAGGCCCTCGTCGCCCAGGGTGAAACCCTGTACCGCCAGGGCGATACCACGCGCGGCATCCCGGCCTGCATGGCTTGCCATGGCCCGGATGGCGCCGGCAACCCGGGTGCGCAGTACCCGCGCCTCACCAGCCAGCACAGCACCTACATCGAGTCGCGCCTGAAGGCCTGGAAGCAGGCCACTGCGCCTTCCGACGATCCGCACACGAAAATCATGATGCCGATCGCACAAAAACTCGATGACAAGGACATCGCGGCCGTCGCCAGCTACATCGAAGGCCTGCACACCAACGATCCGTCGCAGGCGGCCGCACCCGCGGGGCCGTGAAGGCGGTAAAGTTGGCGGGATCGAACGGGCCTTCGGGCCCGTTTGCTTTTAAGAACGCGAGAAAAGGACCCACGATGCGCCTCCGCCTTCCCCTCCTCTGCGCCGCCCTGATCGGCCTTGCCGCCTGTGGCGGCGGTAACAACGATGCGACCCCGGCCAGCACGCCGGCCCCGGCCGCGACGGCACCCGCTGCCACCCCGGCCCCCGCCCCGGCGGCCACGGCACCCTCCGCCGAAGCGCCCGCTTCGAGCGGCACCGCCGCCAGCGCCGCGCCCGCGCCTGCGCCCGCGCCGGCCGACGACGCCAACGACACGCGCCCGGCGCCCAAGCCGTTCGTCGATGAAGGCAAGTGGGTGGAAGGCAAGCATTACTTCCGCATCGACCCGGCCCAGCCGACCAGCAGCCCCGGCAAGATCGAAGTGACCGAGGTGTTCTCCTACGGCTGCCCGGCCTGCTTCCAGTACCACTCCGTGGTCGACGAGATGGCGAAGAGCCTGCCGCGCGGCACGGTCATGACCTACACGCCCGCCTCGTTCCGCCCGGACGAGAACTGGCCGCTGCTGCAGCGCGCCTACCTGACGGCCCAGGCCTTCGGCGTGGACAAGCAGAGCCACGATGCGATGTTCGACGCGGTGTTCAAGAGCGGCGAGCTGGGCATCATGGACCAGAAGACCAACAAGCCGAAGGCGCAGGCCGCCTGGCCGACCATCGACGATGTCGCGAAGTTCTACGCGAAGTACGGCGTGAAGCCCGAGGAGTTCGCCGGCACGGCCAACTCGTTCACCATCAACACCAAGATGAAGCGCGCCGATGAACTGATCCGCGCCTACGAGGTCGATAGCACGCCGACGATCGTGGTGAATGGCAAGTACCGCCTCACCCCGAACAGCGCCGGTGGTTACGCCCAGTCGGTGGAACTCGTCCAGTGGCTCGTCAGCAAGGAGGCCGCGGGCAAGTAACCCGCGTCCCTCATACGGAGATTTCGATGATCAAGCGTCTTTCGTTCCTGTTCCTCGGCCTCGCGATGGCCACCGCCTGCTCGGCGGGTGGCAATGGCAGCGGCAACGGTGCCCCCGCCGCCGAACCGGCGGCCGCCGCGACCGCACCGGCCACCCCGATAACCGAAGGCAAGGAATACGTGGCAACCACCCAGCCCGGCCGTTATGCGCCCAAGGACAAGGTGGAAGTGGTCGAGGTGTTCTCGTATGGCTGCATCCATTGCGCCCATTACGAGGAATATGCGGAGAAGCTGCAGACGGAACTGCCGAAGGGCGTGACCTTCCACGCCGTGCCGGCCGCGTTCAACGATGCGTGGCTGCCGTACGCCCAGGCGTTCTACGCGGCCAAGAAGCTCAACGTGTCGCCGGCCGCGCATGCGGCGCTGTTCAAGGCGATCCACACCGACCACTACCCGCTCGCCACGATCGAAGAGCTCGCCGACTGGTACCACCAGCACTACGGCGTGGATGCCGCGAAGTTCGTGGCCGTCGCCAAGAGCGATGAAGTGAAGAACCAGATCCTGGCCGATGTGAAGCTGTTCCAGGGCTGGGGCATCGATGGCACGCCGACCATCGTCGTCAACGGCAAGTACCGCAGCAACCAGATCAAGACCTTCGACGATCTGAACAACATCGCGAAGTTCCTGGTCAATCGCGAACTCAACGGCGGCAAGTAAGCCGCCCCGACGGATGCCCCCCGTTCACGCGGCGGGGGGCATCCTCTGGCCCCTGTGGCCGCATGAGTCATCCCCCATTGCCATGAACCGCGCCCCCAACGCCCCCACTGACGCCGCGCGCACCCTGCGCCTGCTGAGCTGCAACATCCTCGCGGGCGCCAGCGTGCAGCGGTACAGCGATTACTTCACCCGCAGCGTCAACGCGGTGCTCCCCGGGCCGTCGAAGCTGGCGAACCTCGATTCGCTGGCCGAATTGCTGCATGAGTTCGATGTGGTCGGCCTGCAGGAGGCCGATGCCGGCAGCCTGCGCTCCGGCTTCCTCAACCAGACCCGCTATATCGCCGAAGCCGCCGGCATGCCGTACTGGAGCCACCAGCCGAACCGGCCCATGGTGCGCGTGGCGCATTCGGCCAACGGGCTGTTGAGCCGCATCGAACCCAGTGAAGTCATCGACTACCCGCTGCCAGGCCGCATCAAGGGCCGCGGCGCGCTGTTCGTCCGCTTCGGCCACGGCACCGAGGGCCTGGTGGTCGTCATCGCCCACCTTTCGCTCGGCGCCGCGGCCCGGCTCGGCCAGCTGGCCTTCATCGCCGAGCTGCTTGCGCCCTACCCGCACGCGGTGCTGATGGGCGACCTCAACACCGAGCCCTCCAGCCCGGAAATGCGCCTGCTGTTCGACAAGACCTCGCTGCAACCGCCGAAGGTGCTCACGCCGACCTTCCCCAGCTGGAAGCCGCGCCGTGCGCTCGACCACATCCTGACCTCGGCCGATATCCAGCTCGACCGGACGTGGACGTTGCCCCGCGCTTTCTCCGATCATCTGCCGCTGGCCGCCGAAATCCGGCTGCCACACAGCCTGGCCACCGCGGCCGGGGCGACGCCCTAGGGACCTGCCGCATCATGAAACCCAGCCTCCGCGCCGCCCTGCCCTGGGCCGTCATCGTCATCGCCGCGTGCGTCGCGGCGCTGCTGCGCTATCAGTTCATTGAGCCGCAGCACATGCAGCACGCGTGCGAAGGCGCGATCCGGCCGTGGTGGTGCGGCACGCGCGAGCTCGTCGTGCAGGGCTTCCTGTCGTACGGGTATGGGTACGCGGCGATCGTCGTGGCGCTGGTTGCGCTGTGCTGGCGGAGCGTGGCCATGGCCACGCTCGCGGCATGCATCGGCGTGCTCGCCTTGCAGCTGTACTGCTACGAAGGCGGCGCGCTTGCGTTGCTTATCGGTGTATTGCGGCTCGTGCGGCTTCAGTACGATCGCGAGCAGGGCGGATCACCGATCACGGCCTGATGCCCGCCGCCAGGCGCTCAACACCGGCAGCGCCAGCGCGAAGCTGAGCAGCATCCAGCCCCACGATACGGCGTTCGCGCCCACTTCCTGCACCACCACCGCCACGCCGAGCACGGCGATGAGGATAGCCAGCAGGCGTTCCTCGACCAGCGGCATCAATACATCCTCGCGCGTGCGCAGCAGCGCCAGCAGGAAGAAGCCAATGCATGGCAACGCGAACAGGCCGATGGGGAAGTCGCGGTAGCGGCCGTTGAAGACCATCAGGATGGCGTATAGCGCCAGCACGAACATCCAGAAGAACCGCTGCGGCGTGAACACATCCGAGTAGGTGATGCCCAGGCGGCGACGTTCCACGGGCGGCGGCGCGACCGCTGCAAGGTTCACCGGCGCGGCCAGGCGTGCGGCCACGGCACGGCCCAGCGCAAGGGCGGTACCCAGTGCGAGCACGCCGATCGCGATGCCGGTGGTCCATTCGAGCGTGTTGCGGCAGGCGAACAGCAACAGGCGTGCGTGCGCAGCCAGCGCCGTGCCGGTAGCGAAGCCCGCCAGCAGCAGCGCAATCCAACCCGCCATACCGTGCCAGCGGCGGCGCACGGCGCCCACCACCAGGAACAGCAGCGCGCCCACGCCACCCGCAGCGATCGCCCAGGTCCAGCGCGGCTCTTCCACCACCGGCCCGGTCATCGCGAACTTCGGCTTGGCATCGACATCGAAGATGCCCCAGTAGCCGCCGACCGTGCCTTCGAGGTCGCGCTTCCACGGCTGGTCGAACGCCTCGATGACGTTGTAAGGCATGTCCACCGTGGCCGCGTAGTTGAGGAACTCGCGGACATAACGTGCTTCGTTTACCAGGCTCGCGCTCGCATCGCGGCGCGTGCGGCCCTGGCTGGGCCAGCCGGTTTCGCCGATCATGATCTGCTTGCCGGGGAACTCGCGCTTCATCTGCTGGTACACGTCGGCGACGTGGCGCACGGCCTTCTCGGGCGCGACCGGCTCGTCTTCCCAATACGGGAGGATGTGGATGGTGAGGTAATCGGTGGCCTTCGCCAGCGCCGCATGCCGCTGCCAGAACTCCCAGACATCGGCATAGGTCACCGGCACGTCGGTGGCGTCGTTCACCCGCTGGATATAGGCGGCGAGCGCCTTCTCGGAAAGCTCGCCGCGCAGCATCACCTCGTTGCCCACGATGACGCCGCGCAGGCTGGCACGGTCGCGCTTCGCCGCGGCGATGCCGAGTTCGATTTCGCGCTCGTTGGCGACGGGGTCACGGCCCAGCCAGATGCCCATGAGCACCTTCATGCCGTAGCGGCCGGCGATATCCGGCACGGCGCCGAGGCCCTGGCTCATCGAGTAGGTGCGCACGCAATCGAATCGCTGCGACAACGATTTGAGATCTGCCTCAATGCGCTCCGGCGAGACAAAGGCATGCGGATCGAACGGCGTTTCGCCTTTCAGGCGGAAGGGCGCGTAGGAGACGCAGGCGATCTTGGCCGTAGGCGAATCCGGCAACGGAACGGGCCGGCCCAGCAGGTACCAGTAGCCGGCGCCGAACATCGCGGCGGCGATGAGGACGATCCAGGCGAGCGGGCGAGCGAATCGCGCGAGGGCGGTTTGGGGCGGCATGCCGTTCCAGGATGAGCACGGGAAAACCCCGCAAGCTTAGCCGCCAGGGCGGTTCCACGCGATGGTGGGCGCAGTTTTTCGTTCATCCGGCCTGCGCACGTCCTTCCCTTACAATGTTGCGGACGTCTACGTGAAGGAATCCCGATGGCCCACGCGTTCCGCCGCCTGGCCGGCCTTGTCCTCGCCGCCTGCGCCATGGGTGCAAGCCTGCATGCCCGCGCCGAAGGCACCGAGGCCCAGCGCACCCGTTTCCGCCAGGCCTATGCCACCGCCGCGCAGCAGGGCGGCGACGCGTGGCGTGCCCAGGCCACGGGCCTCGAGAGCTACTCGATCTATCCCTACATCGAAGCCGCTGCGCTGACCCACGACCTGCGCACGCTGGATAGCGCGCGCGTGCAGGATTACATCCGCCGCTACCCGGGCATGATCCCGGCCGCGGACCTGCGCCGCGATTTCCTCGGCGAACTCGCACGGCGCAAGGACTGGCCTTCCTTCACCGCGATGTACCAGCCTGGCCTGGGCGATTCGCTGGCCTGCTACAACCTCCAGGCAAAGCTCTCGCGCGGCGAACCGCTGGTGTTCGAAACCGACATGGCCGACCTGTGGCGCAAGGCCAGCCTGCCCAACAGTTGCGACCCGGTGATCGCCGCGGCGCATGACCAGGGTTTACTGACCAACGACCGCTTGTGGTCGCGGATCGACATCGCCGCCGACGCCGGCAAGGGCGGCACCGTCGCCTCGCTCGCGCAGTGGCTTTCGCCAGACGACATGCCGGCCGGCCAGCACCTTGGCCAGGCCCTGAACGATCCGGCGACCGCCGTGCGCGATGCGGCCAACTGGCCCGACACCCCGCGCCACCGGCAGGCGGTGACGCTCGCCCTGCAGCGGCTGGCGCGCAAGCAGTCCACGGCCGCCGATACGGCATGGGCGCAACTGGGTCCGCGCTTCGCATTGACCGAGCAGCAGCGTGGGGCCATCCAGAACGCCATCGCGCTGTTCCACGCCACCGATTTCGACGAGACCGCGCTGGAGCGTCTTGCCGCACTGCCCCCGGGCGCCCAGACCGACGCCACCCGCGAATGGCGCGTGCGCGTGGCCCTGGCCCGGCAGGACTGGACGGCAGCGCTGAGCGCACTCGATGCGCTGGGCACGACGCAGAAGGAAGACGGCGAGTGGCGTTATTTCCGCGCCGTGGTGCTCGCCCACCTCGGCCGCCAGGCCGATGCCACCACGCAACTGCGCTCCGTTTCGCAGGAGGCCACGTATTTCGGCTTCCTCGCCGCCGACAAGCTCAACACGGGCTACGCGATCTGCCCGAGCAGCATGGCCACGGACGAAGCACGCGAGGCCGCCCTGCTCAGGGAGCCAGGCCTCGATCGCGCGTTCGAACTGTATGCGGTGGGCCTGCAGAAAATCGCGCGCCGTGAATGGACGGCCGCACTGAACGGCCGCGACGCCGAAACCCAGCGCCTCGCCGCCGACCTCGCCTTCCGCAAGGGCTGGTACGACCGCGCGGTGTTCACGCTTTCCTCGGGCGATGCACTGCGCCTTTATGAGCAGCGCTTCCCGCTCGCGCGGCAGGATGGCGTGGTGGAACAGGCCACGCAGGCCGGGATCGAGGCGCCGTGGGCTTACGCGATCATCCGTGCCGAGAGTGCCTGGATGAGCGATGCCCGCTCGGGTGCCGATGCGCGCGGTCTCATGCAGTTGCTGCCTGGTACGGCCGCCAATGTCGCGAAGAAGAATGGCCTGGGCTGGTCCGGTGGCGAGAGCCTGTACGAGCCGACCACCAACATCATCCTCGGTACGCGTTATCTCTCGGAGATGGCGCAGCGCTTCAATGGCGCGCCCTGGCTGGCGAGCGCGGCGTACAACGCCGGCCCGTACAAGGTCGACCAGTGGGTGGATGCGCGCGGCACGCTGGATCCGGAACTGTTCGTCGTCAGCATCCCGTACAAGGAGACCCGCGAATACGTCGCGCGGGTGATGGCCTTCGCGGTGATCTACGACTGGCGGCTCAATGGCAATGCGCTGCCGATCAGCACGCGCATGACCCGGATCGGTTCGCCGTACACGCTGCCGGCACCCGGCGCGGTGCGCAAGCCGGTGACCTGCCCCGCCCCGGCGGTCGCCAAACCGGCGCCGCCGTCGACGCCTGCCGTGCTCGAACCTGCTCCCGCGGCCGCGTCATCGACGCCCGCGGCGCAGGAACCCAAGGACGCTTCGCAACCCTGACCTCCCGGAGGTGGCCGCCATGAAAGCCCAGCGCATCGTGATCCTCGGTGGCACCGGTTTCGTCGGTAGCGCGCTGGTGCCGCGGCTGGCAGCGGCGGGCCATGACCTGCTACTGCTTTCACGGAACCGGCAGGCACGGCGGCACGCGACGGTCGGGCGGCAGGTCACCGTGGCGACCGCGGATGTCCACGACCCGGCGGTCTTGCGCAAGCACTTCGCCGGCGCCGACACGGTCATCAACCTGGTCGGCATCCTCAACGAAAGTGGGCGCAACACGTTCGAGCGCGTCCATGTCGCGCTCACCCGCTCGGTCATCGACGCCTGCCACGCCATGGGCGTGCACCGCCTGCACCAGATGAGTTCGCTCAAGGCCGGCCAGGGCGCTTCGGCCTACCTGCGCACGCGCGGTGAGGCGGAGGCGCTGGTGAAAGGCTCGACGCTCGACTGGACGATCTACGAGCCGAGCACGCTGTTCGGCCCCGGCGACGGACTCGTCAGCCGGTTCGACGCCCTGCTGCGCGTGGCGCCCGCGATGCCGCTGCCACGGCCCGACGCGAAGATCACGCCGGTCTACGTCGGCGACGTGGTCGAGGCGATGGCGCGCTGCGTCGCCGATCCCGCGATCTCCCTGCTGCAGACCTTCGAACTCTACGGTCCGGAAGTCTGGCGGCTGGTCGACCTCGTCCGCGCCATCCGCGACACGCGCGGCCGGCGCCGCCTGGTGCTGGCGCTTCCCGATGCGCTTGGCCGCCTACAGGCCACGGTGGCGCAGTTCGCGCCCGGCAAGCCGTTTACGCCCGATAATTTCCGCACCCTGCAGACCGATTCCGTCGGCACGGTTGACGGCCTCGCCCGGCTCGGTATCGTGCCGCAATCGCTCTCGGCCTGGCTCCCACGCCTGCTGAGCCAGCCGGTCCGCCAGCGCCGCCTCGATGAGGCGCGCAGCCGCCGGCGCACCTGATCGTTCGGAACCCGGTAACCCATGGAGATCTACCTTGTCGGCGGCGCTGTCCGTGACCAACTGCTCGGCCGCCCGGTCGTCGACCGCGACTGGGTGGTGGTGGGCGCGACGCCGGAAGAGATGCTGGCGGCGGGCTACCGCGCCGTAGGCAAGGATTTCCCTGTGTTCCTGCACGGCGACAGCAAGGAGGAATACGCCCTCGCCCGCACCGAGCGCAAAACCGGGCGCGGCTACCACGGCTTCGCGTTCCATGCGGAGCCGACGGTCACCGTCGAGCAGGACCTGGAGCGGCGCGACCTGACCATCAACGCCATCGCCCAGCACGATGACGGACGCCTGGTCGACCCTTACGGTGGCGTGGGTGACATCGAGGCGAGGCTGCTGCGGCATGTTTCGGGCGCATTCGTGGAAGACCCCGTGCGCGTGTTGCGCGTCGCGCGTTTCGCCGCGCGCTATGCACCGCTGGGATTCCGCGTGGCCGATGAAACGATGACGCTCATGCGGCGCATGGTCGAAGAAGGTGAAGTGGACCACCTGGTGCCCGAGCGTGTCTGGGCCGAAACGCGCAAGGCACTCGCCGAGCCGATGCCCGATGTATTCGTTCGTGTCCTTCGTGATTGCGGCGCGCTACGCGTGCTGTTCCCGGAAGTGGATGCGCTGTACGGCGTACCGCAGCGAGCGGAATTCCATCCGGAGGTGGATACCGGCATCCACGTCGAAATGGTGCTGCGCGCCGCGGCGACCCTGGCGCCAGGTGATGCGCTGGTCGGCTACTGCGCGCTCACCCACGATCTTGGCAAGGCACTTACACCCGCCGACATGCTGCCGCGGCACATCATGCACGAGCAGCGCGGGATCGAGCCTGTGCAGGCGATGTCCGCGCGACTGAAAGTACCCGTCGAATACGCGTTCATGGCCGAGATGGTCTGCAAGCACCACCTCAACGCCCACCAGGCGTTCGAACTGAAGGCCACCACCGTGCTGCGCCTGCTCGAATCGCTGGGCGCGCTACGCCGGCCCGAGCGGCTCGAGACCTTCCTCCTCGCCTGCATGGCCGACAAGCGCGGCCGTCTGCACCACGAGGAGGATGCCTATCCCCAGGCGGACTACCTGCGCGCCTGCCGCGAAGCCGCCGCCGGCATCACGTCGAAGCCGTTCGTCGATAAAGGCCTGGAAGGCCCCGCCATCGGCGAAGCGATGAAGAAGGCCCAGGCCGAAGCCATCGCGAAGGTCGCGAAGCCAGCGTAGGCGCTGGCCTGCCTCTGATCTGTGGGAGTGAGCTTGCGAACGATGCTCTTCCGCGAACCCATCGTTCGCAAGCTCACTCCCACAAGATGTCGGTGTTGCGATTAGAGCCGCGCGCCCTGGTCAGCAGCCATCACGCCCTCAGGCAACGCGGCCGCATCAATCTCCTTCGCGAACAGCATCACCTGGAACCTCTCACCCATCTGGTCGGGCAAGGTCAGCTTCTTCACTTCCTGGGCCAGGCGATAACGCGCGGCCTCGTCGGTGAGCGCCAGGTAATCCTCTTCGAAGAACTCCTGCATGCCCGCGGCGATGAGGAACTGCGCCTGCGGCATGTAGGCGGCCACGCCGAAGCCGGCGCTGTTGCCCGCTTCCGCCAGCGCGGTGAAATCCACCGAGGCGGTGAGGTCCTGCAGGCCCGGCAGGAAGAAGGCATCGCCGTGCGCGCGATGGCGATAGAACGCGCGCAGCGTACCGTCGGTACGTTCCGGCATGTAGAACTCGCTACGCACGTAACCGTAGTCGGCGAAAAGCATGGCGCCCTTGCGCAGCGTGCCGGCCACGGCCTGGATCCAGTACGGAAGCTGCGGCAGCACTTCGGTGCGATAACCCGCCGCGAACTCGCGGCCCAGGTCACGCTCAAGATGGCGCACGGCACCGTTCACGAGGACGTCGGCCGGGCGATCGGTACGCATGAAGCGACCTTCGCCATCAAGCACCACGTATTCCTCGTAGACCTCGCCGTCGCGCGTGGTGAAGCGCGTCGTCGGCAGCGCGTCGATGACCTCATTGGCGAACAGCACGCCATCCCACGGCTCCTCGAGCGGCGCGTCCAGCCACACCGCACGCTTCGCGACCTCGGGCGGCAGGTTCGCATGCAGGCGCACGTGCTGGCGCTCGCGCAGGTCGGCGCTGGGCTCGAGGATCATGTAGCGGCGCGGCAGCTTGCCCGCCGCATCGAGCGCACGCAGCGCGGCCTCGGCGAACGCGCCACTACCGCCGCCGATCTCGAGGAAGTCCGCCTCCGGGCCCAGTGCCTCCAGTACGGGCTCGAAGGCACGCACCACGCAGCGGGCGAACAAGGTACCCAGCTCGGGGGCCGTGACGAAATCGCCTTCCGCACCGAACTTCGCCTTGCCCGCGCTGTAATAGCCCAGGCCCGGCGTGTACAGGCAGCGCTCCATGAAGCGTGAGAACGGCATGGGGCCATGCGCCGCGATCTCTTCGCGGAGGAGCCCGCTGAGGTGTTCGGAATGGGCGCGCTCGTCGGCGCCGGGTTCAGGGAGGCGATCAGTCATGCCGCCAAGGATACCAGCCTGAAAAGCTGCCCGTGGGAGCGTGCTGTGGGAGCGTGCTTGCACGCGATGGGTGCTTGCGCAAACGCCATCGCGCGCAAGCGCGCTCCCACAGGGCGGCGGCCTTAGAAATCCTGCTGCAGGGACAGGAACACGCCGCGGCGCGGGCCGAACTGCGGGGCGCCTACGCCAATACCGGAACCGTCGCGGATCTCATAGGTTCGATCCAGCGCATTCACCAGCGCCAGCTGGGCGTGGGTCGTGCCGATCGGGGTCAGGTGCAGGTCCTGCGACACGCTGAGATTGAGCTGGAAGTACGCAGGCATGTGGTCGCCGTTCGGGACGATGCCGTCGCTGCGCAGTCCCGAGCCGAACAGGTAATCCGCGCCGACCTTCGTGCCCTCGCCAAACGCGTAGCTGATGCCGCCCGACGAGGTGTACTTCTGGTCGTGGTCGAGGTGGATGTAGTGGTCGTAGATGTACGCCAGGTCATCCGGGCTGAAGTTGTACTGGCTGGTGATCACGCGCTTGCCGACCGCACGGTTGTACGCGAAGTTGAAGTAAGCGGTGAGCGCGCCGCCGTCGTAATTCACGGTGAGCTCGTCGCCCTTGATCTTGCCCTGGTCGTAGTTGAACGTGGAGTACACCACGGCCGCGCCGAACTGGCCTTCATCCTGCAGGCGCTGCACGTTGCGGCGGTAGCTGTCGAGGCCGACGGTCCAGGCATCGCCGAACTTCTGCGAGATGCCCACGTCGTAGTAGCTCGAGCGTTCCGCCAGCGGCAGGTCATTGCCGTTATCAGCCAGCGCGTTCGTGGTGCCGTTGAACTTCGCGATCGACGTGGGCGTGATCGACTCCGTCGCCGGCGGGGTGAAGTAGCGCGAATAGCCGGCGTGGATCGTCGTGCTGTCGGTCGGCTGGTAGACGACGCCCAGGCGCGGGCTCAGCTGGCTTTCCGGCTTGAACGCGTTGAACTTGTCGGCGCGCAGGCCGTAGTTCACCGTCCACTGCGAACCGATGCTCCATTCATCCTGCAGGTAAGCCGCGTACGTACGGGCGAGGATCCGGCTGGTGTCCAGGATGTTAAACGGCGTGGTCGAGGTCTGGTTACCGTCATCGTCCGCCGGGAAAACCAGGGAATTATTCGTCGCATTGGCGCGCTCGAACGAACCGTAGATACCGTAGCGCAGCGTGTGGTTATCACCCAGCGGCGTGGAGAAATCCGCCTGCAGCGTGTCGGCGCGGTTGGAACGGCGCACATCGGAGGCGACGCCGTTGAACATCAGGTCGCCAATGTCATCGGGCGTGAAATCCAGCCCGCTGTAACGCTGGCCGGCCGACACCTGGTAGGCCGTCGTTCCGAGCTTGCCCTGCAGGCTCAGGATGCCGAAACGGGTCTTCTCCTGCTGGCGCTCGTTGAGCTGCGCCGAGTCGAAGTTGGTCACGTCGAGGTAACCGAACTGCGCTTCCTGGCCCGGGTTGTTCGGGATCTCGAAGCGGTTGTTCGTGGCGCCGAACATGAAGCTCAGGCGGGTGTCGTTGTTGATCAGGTACGACAGGTCGCCGAAGGCCTTCACCTGGTTGGTGTGATCGTGGATCGGCTTGCGGCTCGAGGTCGGGTTTTCGATGCCGACATCGTTCTCAAGGTAGTTCGCGGTGAGGAAGAAGCTCCACTGGCCTTCGCGCCCGAACAGCGTGGCGTTGGGGTTCAGCGTGCCGAACTGGCCGCCCGTGATGCCCACGCTGCCACCGATACCGTCCTGCTTCTGGCTGCGCGTGGTGATGTCCACCACCGCCGCGGTGCGGTCGCCGTACTGGGCAGGCAACGCACCGGTCAGCAGCTTCACGTTCTCGATCATGCGGGCGTCGAGCGTCTGGCCGAAGCCGCCGATGCTTTCCGGAATCACCACGCCGTTGACGCGGTACTGCAGGTTCGCGTGGTCACCGCGCACGTGCAGCTGGCCGAAGCTGTCCTGGACCACGCCCGGCGCCTGCAGGATCACCTGGTTGAGCGGCGTCGAGTCGCCCAGCGGGAGCGCCTGGATCGTCTGACGGTCCATGACGTACTGGCTGCTGCCCGTGTCCGGCGAAAGGCTGTTGCGCGCCTCATCGAGCCGGGCGGTGACATCCACCTCGCCCAGGTTCGTAGCTTTTTGCGGCGGCGCCGTATCGTCGGCGGCGAAAGCGGGGGCGGCCGAAAGGGCCAGGGCAATGGCAAGGGCTAGGCGAACAGGCTTCATGGGGGACGGGGCCAGAATGTTATAATGTTTCATCAGTCTCAAGGCCGTACCTTTCCCGAAGCTTTCAGGAGGTCAAGACCTTGTGGGAGCGCGCTTGCGCGCGATGGGGGATTCGCGGCAGACGCTTGCGGCCCCTTCACGATCCACCCTTCACCCTTCTCCCACCTTACACAGGAGATGACGATGGCGAAGCGTGATCCCGCCTCCACCTCGAAAGAGATCGTGCCAACCTCGGCGATCGACCGCGGGGAAAGCCCGGTGGCGAAGGCGATCCTCGAGTTCGTCAGCCGCATCCCGGACAGTGAAGTGCCCAAGGCGGCGAAAGGGACCGCCGAAGAGGAGTCCGGCCGGCTGGCCAGCGCCGCCGCCAACAAGGCCGCTCTGACGGCGGGCTCGCTCGCCCTGCCCCCGGGCCCGCTGGGCTGGCTCACCGTGCTCCCGGAGCTGGTCGCCATCTGGCGCATCCAGGGCCAGCTGGTCAGCGATATCGCGGCCGCCTATGGCAAGACCGCCAAGCTCGGCCGCGAGCAGATGCTCTGGTGCCTGTTCCGGCACACGGCAGCACAGGCCTTCCGTGACATCGCCATCCGCGTGGGCGACCGCCTGGTCTTCCGCACCACCGCCACCAGCGTGCTGCAACGCCTGGCAGGCCGCATCGGCGTCAGCGTGACCAAACGCGCCGTCGGCAAGGGCATCTCACGCTGGCTGCCCGTGGTCGGCGCGCTCGGCGTTGGCGCCTACGCCTACTACGACACCGGCCAGGTCGCGAAGACCGCCATCGACCTCTTCAGCGGCGACGTCCATATCGACGACGGCGACGACACCCCCGAAAAGCCCACGAAGAAATCCAAAGCCGCCGCCGAGCCCGCCACCCCCGAGAAGACCGCGCCCCCTGTGGGAGCGCGTCTCGCGCGCGATCCGACGCCAAAGGCGTCGGCCCGAAAAACGGTGAAGAAGCCCCCCACCCGCAAGCGAGCAACCGCCAAGAAAGCCGCCCCAAGAAAAACAGCAACCGCAAAGGCAACTGCCAAAAAAGCCACCAAAAAAACCACAGCCCGCCGCCCCGCCACCAAAAAGGCCACCCGCAAATCCCCCACCGCAAGGTGACGCCCGGCTCGCTTTCCGGCAAGCTGCCCGCGCATCGCCAAGGGAGCCAGCCATGAACCAGCCACCGGTCGTACTCATCACGGGCGGCGCGCGCCGCGTCGGCGCCGTCATCTGCCGACGGCTGCACGCGGCGGGCTGCAACATCGCGCTGCACTACCGCAGCTCAGCCGATGATGCCGAGGCGCTCGCGAAGGCATTGAACGCCACGCGGGCCGACAGCGTCGCGCTGTTCTCCGGCGCGCTCGACAACCCCGCGACTCCCGACCACCTCATCGGCGATGTACTCGCCGTATTCGGCCGGTTGAACGGACTGGTGAACAACGCCTCGGCGTTCTATCCCACCCCCATCGGCCAGACCACGCAGGCGCAATGGGATGACCTGTTCGCGGCAAATGCGCGCGCGCCATTCTTTCTTTCGCAAGCCGCGGCTCCCGCGTTGCGCGAAAGCAAGGGTGCCATCGTCAACATCGTGGACATCTACGCCGAGCGTCCGCTCGCAGGGCACACGGTGTATGTCATGGCGAAGGCGGCGCTGGCGATGCTGACCCAATCGCTGGCAAAGGAACTCGCGCCGGAGGTGCGCGTCAATGCGGTCGCGCCTGGCGCCATTCTCTGGCCGGAATCGGGCAAGCCCGAGGAAGCCGCGGAGTTGTTGATCGCGAAGACGCCGCTTGCGCGGAAAGGCGAGCCAGACGACGTAGCCGAAGCGGTGCGCTGGCTGATGCTGGATGCGCACTACACGACGGGCCAGGTGATTCGCGTGGATGGCGGGCGGGCGCTGAACATCTGACGCAGCTCACGCTCGAGACGTGAGATTTCGGCACAAAACGCGCGAATCAATGAGAAGAATCCTCAACGCACTCACAAGGTAGTTTGCATGCCTTATGCTTCGGCGCTGGAATCGCATGGAGCAAACGAGCATGACGTTCGAGTCAATACAGGCCACGGCAGTAGATAGGGAACGTGGTATCGAGGTAGTCCAGCCCCGCCTTGAGCGAGGCGCTGGAGCCGGCGAAGTTGAGATGCAGTACAGCGTCTACTTTGGGGGACGCGTAGAGGTCATCTGCTGCCTGGCTACCGTCGACGAGCGCGCGGACGACTCCCAAGCCTGGGAGATCCACCTGGGTCCGCGCCACCTCATCGCATCACTCATGCGAATTCAGCGCGCAATGAGTTATGACACACCACGCTTCGAGTTCCTGAAAGACATGGCCGACGCCATGACTCTCGTCTACGCCGAGGGATACGACATATATGCTCCGACTAAGTTCACAGTCGTGGCGACCGAACGCGACCTCGCCGAATGTGGCGTAGCAGTGCCTTCGAACGCGACGCTTCCATCCGGGTGGGTCGTCATGGGCGAACGGAGCGTCGACGTGTCTTTCGAGGCGCTTCCGGTACTGCCGGAGGCACCGGCTTCGGCGGCACAGCCGCTGTCCTTGCTGGTCGATCGGGATGGTCCGGCCGAATATGTGTTCGCTTCAGGGCGTCTCCCCGACGGATCATCCAACATCCAGCGAGCGTTCGATTTCATCGCTTCGCAGGAAGGAAATGCAGGAACGCTGTTCCACACGTCGCTTGGGCGCGCGATCGATAATGCCAGGAGTGCGCATGACATCACGTCGGCGACAGAAAAGATGCGCGCATTCTTTCAGGAGCAGGGCATGCGTCCATTCCTTGGGAAGTACAGAAACCTTGCGGTCGATATGATGATTAATAATGGGTGCCGTGACTTTGCGACGTCCGCCGTTGAGTCAGGCGCTTGTATTGCCTTCGTGGACGGGTACCTTCCGCACAGCCGATTCGCACACGCTGAATTGCCCATTCTTCAGAATGCGACGAACCTTCGGGTTTCGACTCCGTCAACTTGAGAACAAGCCCTCAGTATCATTTACGCAAGCTTACCGAGTATATCGAAGTCATCGCAGACACATGGACTGCGCCGCTGAGCATCACGACGAAGTCGCGATAAATAAGGATCAAAGATGTACTTTGAGGCGACAAAGGCAACCTCACTAGACGCACGACGCGATGTGGAGTTCTATCGTCCACGCGCGGAATCGCTGAATGATTCCGATGCCGTCGCATTCAATTTCACGGTGCGACACGGCCAGTCTCGGCGCGGGTTTTCATGTGATGGGAGGACCATCGTTAACGCTGACCGTAGCGTTCGTTGGGAATTCCTATTCTGTGAAGGAAGTAGCTTCTCGCATGCCATCGCTCTCGCCCGCGAGCTAGCCCCAGACCTAGACGAATCCCAGCTTATTGACTACCTCTCCGAAGGGATACTTCTCACGTTCGCCGCGGGAACCTCCATCTTTCGAGACACAGAATACGTTGTACTCGCCACGACAGAGGTAGGCGGCAGCGGGCCATTCGATGTAGCGAAGCAGGCAACGATCAAGTCAATGAAGGTAAACCTTACGCATGATTCCTAACTTTATACGCTTTCGTACCTTGCGACACACGAGGGCAATAAGCGCGACACTTTTTGTCGTGCTAGTCGGATTAACATTTAGCGCCTCCGCGTTGCAACGCAAGGCGGCACCCCCTTTCGCCAAAGAATTCATACAGATCGGTGACACAGTCCTGGCAGCCAAAGCGGATACTCAACTAGCAGATGGGGTGAGCGGGGCTGTTCTTGTCATTCGTCATCCAATCGTTGCGGATCGCTCGAAAAATCCATGCGATCTAGTCGTTCTTGCGAAAAGTTCGGAAGGTTTGCGCACGAGTGTGTTTAACAGCAACGTCGTCGACTGCAGGTACAACGAGTCGGCTCGCAATGCGCCAGAAATGGGGCTTGACGACAACCTCTCCGTGGAACCCGGCAAGATCTCGTTCTACAACGAACTGAGCAAGGGTGGGACGAGTTACACGTTCTCGTATGACTCTAAAAAGGCGGCGTGGCACCTTAGCCAAGCCGATTCGACCAGTGTGCAACAGGGAAGTTCTGGCGAGATCGAGGTATACAAAGCCAGCCTCACTTTCCCGGCAGTCCTTCCGTGGGTACCACTGAATCAATTCGATCCGAAGAGCCTTCGCCAGCTTATCGAGAAACATAGAAAGCCAATTCAGTGACAGGAGGTCACGATGCCGAGATTCAATGAAAGTTCCGCCCTCTTATTCCAACGATTTGTACAGTCAGGCGTGACTTCGCCCGATGAACTGGCCAACGTCATGGGCAACGCATCCGTTGAGACCGACTCCTTTTCAACCATGCATGAGCGCATGGGATATAGAAGCGTCGGCCAAGTCGTCGGCGCTGTTTCGAGCGCGGCCAGACGGAACACTACCCAAGAGATCCAGGAGGCGATCGACTCAAGGGATCCGCAACGGATGGCTCACATCCTTTACGAGGATCGAGCTGATCTCGGCAACACGCAACCCGGTGATGGCTGGAAATTTCACGGACGAGGTTACTTTCAGTACACGGGTCGCGAAAACTATCGCCAGTTCGGCGATAAGTTCCATGTTGATCTCGTGGATAACCCTGATTTGGCCGCCGATCCAGATATGGCGGCTACACTTGCCGTTTCTTACTGGAACGACCGCGTCCCGGAGGCTGACAGGCGCGATCCTTATGCCGCCGGCTATGCAATCAACGGCGGAGATAATGGTGCACAGGCTCGGGCGGATCGGTCTGAGGCGTGGGCGCGCGTAATCACTCCAGAACTCATCGAGCAGGTACGAGACGGTCGCATCGACATTGCCGGGCTGACCAATATAGGTGCAGAAGACCATCGGCGTGCGCGTAGTCCTGCTTCGACAACGCTACGTCTTGGTGGCTCCGGGCAAGCGATCGGTGAGCTTCAAGGCAGCTTGTCAGCGCTCGGCTACACAGGGCCGGACGGAAGGCCTCTGATTGCAGATCGCGACTTCGGGCCAGCAACAGATTACGCCGTGCGTCAGTTTCAGGTCGACCATGGTCTCATCGCCGATGGCGTGGTCGGTCCGGCTACGCGCCGGGAGGTTAGCAACCAGGAACTCGCCAATCGTCAGGCTATTCATCGCAATGAGCTCGGGAAAAATGGACTCGATGCTTACCGCGAGCTCGGAGAGTCAGGCCGCGACGGCCGCGACGTCAACGGCAGCAGAAGCAATTCAGCTCCCGGGGCGCACGACCGCATCAACGAGATGCTCGAAGCCGCCCGCAACGGCGACTGGAACCGGTTCCGCCAGGAGACGCAGGCCTTTGCCGACATGCCGCCGGGCCAGCAGCTTCAACAGAATGCCGTGCAACAGGCCAACCAGATCGAACAGCACGCGGAGCAGCAACGCGCCGCCCAGCTCCAGCAGCAACAAAACGAACAGCAACAGACCCAGCAGCAGGCACACGGCCCGCGCATGGTCCGCTGACAAAGGAACCCCAATGGAAGAAAAGGAAGTCCTGACGCTGGTCAGCAGCACGGCGCTCCTCATGAAGCAGTTCGAGCGGCGCTGCTCCATGATCGAACGGCGGCTCGACCAGACATGGCAAGCGCTGGAAGGTCTCACCAGCCATGTGCCGACGGCGGTACAGCGCTCGGCGGACGGAGTATTGCGCGAGATCCCGGTCCAGATCATGGATCGTGTCCGGGCCGGCATCGATCGCCCGGTCAGCGAGTATGAGCTGCGCCTGCAGAACGCCTCTGGCTCTGCGATGGAGGCTACGCGCGTCGTCGCCGATCAGATGACGCGCCTCGAGAAGCTGCACCGCCACCTGGTCTGGAAAGTCATGGGCGTCGTCGGCGGCGCCATCGTGCTGCTGCTAGTGGCGGCGATCTGGTTGTCGTCGCATTACATGGACGTGATTCTGCAGAACCAGCTATCCGCGGACCTGCTTAAGGCGTACAACAGGGCGGACGTCACGCTATGTGGCGACCAGCTTTGCGCGAATGTGAATACGAAGGGAGCGAAGGCGGGTGCCCAGGGGCAGTATCTGCCGGTGAATCCGCGGTGAGGTGATCTGGCCGCGCCGGTGGCGCAGATCGCGCGCGAGCGCGCTCCCACAAGAGGGCACCGGCGCCCGGCAGTTGTGGGAGCGTGCTTGCACGCGATCCGAGCCGCGACAGCCCCACAACGAAGAAGGCCCGGCATCACTGCCGGGCCTTCCTGTTTTACTTCTTCTGGCGGAATGCGGTTTCCAACAAGGCGCGATCGAAGCCCTGCCCCGGGTCGCCGTGTTCGGCGTAGCGGTAGAGCGCCGCGGCGTAGACACCGTGCATGGCGTTCTGGAACAGGCCGAGCGCCACGACGGCGATGACCGCGACCACACCCACGGCGACCATCAGCGCGATGGAGCCGGTCGACGCCGCGCCGACGAACAGCGCGATGCTGACCACCATCACGCAGAACGTGAGGAGGCCGCCCGCGAGGCCGATGCCGGCGTTAC
This sequence comes from Luteibacter sp. NPDC104163, assembly GCF_055584245.1. Taxonomy (NCBI): domain Bacteria; kingdom Pseudomonadati; phylum Pseudomonadota; class Gammaproteobacteria; order Lysobacterales; family Rhodanobacteraceae; genus Luteibacter; species Luteibacter sp. NPDC104163. Next base: position 149,539 of record NZ_JBVJMK010000006.1, on the reverse strand, counting down.
CGATGATGTTCTCGCCCCAGGTGCGCTTCACCAGCGAGGCGCTGTCCTTCAACGCTTCCACCGGGCCGACGTTCTGCGCGGCAAGCACCGGCACGACGAGGAAGGTGGCGACGGTCCAGCCCACGCCGAGCAGGCCGGCGACGAGACGGCCAACGATACCGGCGCGTTCCTGGATGGCACGCAGGATCATGCCGACCGTGGCGGAGATAAGGGCGTAGCCGACGATCGACGGCAGCTTGCTCCACGCGGCGCGCAGGCCATCGTTGAGCGTCGGGTTGCCGCCATCGAGGCGAATGAACGCCGCGGCCGCCAGTGCGGTGTTGAAGAAGATCACTACGCCGTACTGGACGAAGTAGAACAGGAACGAGACGGCGAGGAATACCGGCGAGACGTGCCGGCCGCCATCCTCAAGGCCCGTGCGGTGCCCTTGCCAAAGCGAGATCACCGGCCAGGCGAACGAGGCGATGACCACGAGCGAGGCCAGGCCCGCAAAGAGCGGGAACAGCATCAGCTCCTTGTCCTGGCGGAGGATGTTGGCGCTGGATTTCATCAGCGCCCAACTGCGTGCGAACTTGCCCATTTCCGTTGGAACCCCTGGTGCGTTGCGGTGGCGGTGTTTTAGCACCCCGGCCGGGGCGAGCGCCACCGCGGGGCGATCCGTCTGGGCTGACGGACCGCCCCACCTGTCCGGCGGAAGGCGCGTGGCACCTGCCCTACAGGCACCGGCCCCGAGCTACGCCCCGCGCCCCGCCGGCACCGGCGATCAGATGGCGCCGGCCGGCGTCACGGCCGGGAAGTCCTTGTCGTGGTCGAACACATTGTTAAAGAAGTTCGTCAGCGAATACATCGCCACGAGCGCGACGATCTCCATCACGTTCGCATCGGTATAACCGGCCTCGCGGACCTTCTCGAGATCGGCCTCGCTCACGTGCCCCCTCGCCTCGATGACCTTGCGCGCGAACGCCACGGCGGCGTCACGCTTCGCATCGGTCGCCCGTCCCTTGCGGGCGAGGATGATCTCATCGCCGGGCAGCTTCGCCATGTGTTCCGCGGTGAAGCTGTGCACCGACAGGCAGTAGTTGCAGCCATTCACTTCTGAAACGGCCAGGCCGATGCTGTCGCGGGTCTTCACGTCCAGCGCCTTGCTCAGCGAGCCGAGCAGGACAGCCCATGCGTTGAAGGCGAGCGGGCTCTGCGCGAAAGCGGCCAGCATGTTCGGGGTAAACCCGATGTTTTTGGTAAAGGCATCAAGCGTGGGCTTCGAGTCGGCCGGGACCTGGTCGGCCATGAGTGCGGTGGTTCTTGGCATGACGTTTATTCCACTGAGAGCTAAGAAAGGGAGATCAGGCGAAGTCGAGGACTTCGGCGAGCGGGCGGCGCGGCTTCTGCGCCCAGTTACCGGCGCGTTCCGGCCCGACGGAAAGCAGCATGACCGGCACCTCGTCCTTGCCGAGGCCAAACTCGCGGGCTACGGCGACATCATCGAAACCGATCATCGGCGTCGAACCCCAGCCGAGCGAACGCGCGGCGTAGATCATCGCGGCGGCACCGAACGTACCGGTACGCACCGCTTCGTCGCGCTGGCGCTGCGGGAATTCCTTGTACAGGCCACGCGCGGGAAGCTCCCACTCGGGCACCATCGTTGCCGGCATCACGCCAGCCGCGACGAGCGGCGCAAGGCGATCGGGGATCACGCTGGAATCAGCCAGCTGGCCGACGACGATGAAGGTGACAGCCGCATCGGTCACTGCAGGCTGGTTCCACGCGATTGGGCTCAGTTTCGCCTTGGCTTCCGGCGAGCGCACGGCGATGAAGCGCCAGTTCTGCAGGTGGAACGAGGTGGGTGCGGTCGTGCCGACATGCACGAGTTCGCTGATCTGCTCATCGCTCAGGACTGCGTCCTTGTCGTAATACTTCGCGGCGGTGCGGCTAAGAATGGTGTTGATGACTTCGTTGCTCATGATGAACTCCGGTGACTTTGGGATGGAATGACGCGCAGGAGGGCCCGTGCCTCTCCCGAAAGGAAAGGGGTGTGTTGGAGCTTTGGGAAACGGAGGGGGCGCTTCGCCCCGGAAGGTCAGGAGCGGGGGCGGAAGATGGACTTGCCCTTGCGGCGGTCTTTCGCATTCATCGATGCGATCGCGTCATCCAGGGAGGAGACCTTGCCGATGTGCGTTTTCAGCCGGCCATCGCTAACGCGCTGTGCAATCTCCGCCAGCTGACCGCGGTCGGCTTCGACGACGAAATCGATGACGCGGATGGTGTCGGGCAACCCTTCATAGGGCCCCACGACCGAGACGAAGACACCGCCCGGCCGGACGAGGCGCGCGGATCGCTGGCCGATATCGCCACCGATCACGTCGAACACGAGATCGACCTCGCCGACGTCTTCCAACGCATCGTGCTCGAGATCGACGAAGTCGTTGGCGCCGAAACCCAGCGCCAGCTCACGATCGGCCGCGCGGCCCGTGCCGATCACATGCGCTCCGGCCGCGCGTGCCAGCTGCACGACAAGCGCACCGACCGCGCCGCCCGCGCCATGCGCGAGGACCCGCTGTCCCGGCTGCAGCTGCCCGTGCACGAACAGGCCCTGCCAGGCGGTGAGTCCGGAAATGGGCAGGCTTGCGGCGGACACGAAGTCCACATCGTCGGGCAACGGGGCGAGGTTCCGCGCTTCGATCGCGGTGTACTCGGCGAGCGATCCGTCGCGGTACCAGTCGGCGAGCCCGAACACCCGCTGGCCGATCGAGAAGCCCGTGGTGCCATAACCGATGGCCGTGACCACGCCTGCCAGCTCATGGCCGACGACGGAGGGCGTACGATCGCGACCCAGCCGGTCGGCCCAGGTCGACGGCCACTCAAGCTCAGTGTTCACGAAGCCCGCCGCGTGCACTTCGACGACGACGTCGTTGATCGATGCCTTTGGCTGGGGCCGCTCGGCTAGTTTCAGCCCGGCCATCCCTGCCGCCTGGTCAGTCGCCACGATCGCTTTCATGAAGATCACCTCGGGTCGGATACCGCGTTCTGAGCGTAGTTTCCGTCCACTGCCGGTGCAGAGGGTCCGCGCGTGGAGTCCACCGTTCCACGCCGGTACTCCGACGGATCCATGCCGAACACCTTGCGGAATGCGCGGGCGAAACTGCTACGGCTTTCGTATCCGGTGTTGCGCACTACCTGCTCGATGGAGACCTGGCCGGTCTGGAGTTGCTCGGCTGCCTGGCGCATCCGCAGGTCGCGCAGGACGTTCATGGGCGGCTGGCCGACGATCTCGGTGAACCGCGCCATGAAGGCGGAGCGGCCGAGGTATGCACTCTGTGCGAGGGAACTGACGGTATGCGGCGCACCCGGGTTGCTCGCCATTTCCGCGAAGGCACGGGCGATCTGCGGGTCGCGCAGCAACGCGAAGCGCTCCACCCAGGTGTGGTTGGAGTGCAGCGAACGGCGAAGGATGTTGACGATCACCAGCTTGAGCAGCGCCGAGCTCATGGCGCCGGAACCGACCTCCTGCGCGACGAGTTCGGCTATGGCGCTCTTCAGCGTCGTATCCAGCCGGTCGGCCTCGGAGAACTGCTCGACGATCGGCGTGGTGAGCGTCCCGAACAGATCTACGGCCGAGCCGTAGCAGGCATCGAAGAAACCGCAGATCAGGATGACTTCGGGATCGCCCTCGCCGGCCACGATGTAGTTCACGGCGTCCTTCGATACCGCGACGAGCATGCCATCCACCGTGCGCATGCTGTTAAGGCCACGGTGGAAGCCTTCCGCCTCGATGCGGAAGGGTGCGTTCGGCGGCACGATGACCAGGGTATGCGGGGCCAGCTCGATAGGGGCGCAGCCTTTGATCGAAAGGCGCCCGCTGCCACGGATGTTGTAGTGGATGCCGGGTGCGTTCACGCCGCCCATGTCCAGGCAATAGCCCTCGCTGACGAGGCACTCGGTGAGCGCGACGAAGTTGACCTCGAGGCTCCCCAGGAGCCGGTTGAGGTCATGCGGCGAAATACGTACGGCGGGTCCTTTCAGCACTGCGTCACCCGGGAGGAAGGTAATCGATGGAGTGCAGGCAGCCGAGGTCATCTGTACGCGCCGAACACCGCGCAGGTGGATCGTCGGCAGTGGCACGTTGATATTCGGCCAGTCAGCGCTGCCTGTCCACGAATTCTAGGGTCTCACCAGGGCGGTGGACTAACGGATTCGCGGGGCGGACTTGGCGCACGCGCCGCGCCGCCGGGCATGCCTCCCTGGCCGCAGGCTTCCCGCATCGCCCGCATGTGCGCAGTCCGCCCTATCGCCACCTGGGCTATCCCGGCCTCCCCTACCAGCCGTGTCTCCACCTGCGAGCCGCGCGCGAGGGTCAGGTGGATCGGGCAACGCATGGACACCTCGACGAGGGCCGCGACCTGCGCTGAGGTGAGCCGGCCGGTGATCTGGATCTCCTTCAGGAACCGATCGCGTGCCGCGAGGGCGGGCCGGTCGTGGACCACGCGTACCACCAGCCGCTCCAGCGGCCACGCCCGCTCGGTGGCGTAGCGGCGCATCGTCATGAGCGCGCATGAGCCTAGCGCCGCACTGAGGAGGTCGAAGGGCGTCGGCCCGGAACCGAGGCCGCCGACACCCATGGGTTCGTCGACGATCAGGGTGGAGCTCGCGGCGCGCGCGACCACCTGGTAAGGCCCGTACTTTCCCTCATTAAGCATGACCGATTCGGCCCAGCCATCATCCGGGTCGATGACGGAGGCAGGCGAGGCGTGCGCGGCAGGACCGCTGTTCAGGCTGTCAGAGAGGATGTCCATGGCTGCCACGTTATGCGCGCCATGGTCTTCCCGCGTCCCGCAGTCGCGTCCAATCATCCGGCGTTTCGAACAAGACACGAACATGACGTTGTGTCTTTTCGTCCACTGCGTCGCACGGCGGCCAGCGACAGATGAATTGGACGATGTAGCGGACGATCGGTCGTGGAAGCGCTTGCACAGTGGGGATCAAACCCTTTAGGCGCGCCATGGCAAGAATGAAACAACGGTGCCGCATCGAGCAGGCGTTCGGGGCACGGGACTTAGCGACTTTCTTTACCCTGACCCATGCCGGCCAGCCGCTTACGGTGGCGGAACTCGTCCTGCCGCTGGCATCCGGCGAGTCGGCATCGCCACCCGCGAGCGACGATGCGTACCTCGTGATGACCAACCTCGGCGCGCCCTGCACGATGAAGGTTTCGCACGGCTCGCGCAGGGTGCTGGACGACCGCCTGCCCACCTGGCACACCCTGGTGATGGACCTGGCGGAAGCGGTGCACGTTTCATGGCAAGGCCCGTTGCACGCCGTCGTCGCCTACCTTCCGCGGCCGGCCGTCTTCGCTGGGGAGAAAGGTCTCGCTGACTATTCACTCGACGACAGCGCGCCTTTCGATGATGCGTTGCTGGGCGCCATCATGGCCTGCCTCAGGCACACGACCGCGCCGCTACACCCGAAAGAATCGGCCATGTTCGCGCGCCACCTGCTGGAGGCCGCGTGCTCCTGCCTGGCGCACCAGCATGCCGTGCCAATGAGCGAACCCCGGCTGCTGAGCGTCGCGCTGTCCGAAGCGCAGCGCGCGGTCGCGACCGAGTACATGCTCGCCCGTCTCGGTACGCCGATTTCCATGCACGAGGTGGCTGCGGCGTGCGGGCTGTCTTACCGCTTGTTCACACGCGGCTTCAGGCTTTCCTTCGGCACATCGCCGCACGCCTGGCTCATGGCCGCGCGCGTCGATCTCGCCAAGCGGCTGATGCGCGACGCGAACCTGCGCCTGACCGATATCGCACACATGTCCGGCTTCTGTGACCAGAGCCACTTCAACCGGGTGTTCGCGCGGTTTGCCTCGTGCACGCCGGGCGAGTGGCGGCGGAAGTACACGCCGGAGCCCGCAGACCGGAGCGCGCCGGCGAGCGGGATGCGTGAGGCCGTACTGAAGTAATCGGGCGAGCGAGCTTCAGAGCCGCATGGGTGCGACGGACAACGGCTCCTTCCCTGAGGGAAAGGCAGCCCACAGCGCAGCCATTGTCTGCCCGTTCACCGGGTGACGCACATCCGGCGCAATGTCGGCCATCGGCTTCAACACGAACGCATGGCGAAGCTCGCCGCGCGGAAGCTGCAGGTGGCCCGCGCCGCTGAGCACAAGGTCGTCGTACAGCACGATATCCACGTCGAGCGTGCGGCTGGCGTAACGGTCGCCTCCGCGGATGCGTCCATGGCGGTCTTCCAGGGCGTGCAGCCAGTCGTTCAACGCCTCGGGGCCGAGGTCGCTCTCAAGGCCGACCGCCAGGTTGAAGAAGTCCGGCCCCTCGAAACCGACAGCCACGCTGCGGTACACCGGCGATACGTCCAGCGCGCCGAAACGTGCGCGCAGTTCCGACACCGCCGCGGCGAGCCAGCGCTCCGCGTCGATATTCGACCCAAGGCTCAGGTACGCACGCCCCATTCAGTCCTCCAGCGCCGGGATATCACGCAGCGCGCCGATCGCCTCGCGCACGTCGCCGCCCGAAGGCTGCTGGAACGGACGCAGGCCAAACTCCGGCAGGATAGCGATGAGGTGGTCGAAGATATCGGCCTGGATCCGCTCATAATCCAGCCACACCACGGTGTTGGTGAAGCAATAGACCTCGAGCGGAATGCCCTGCGGCCCGGGATCACGCATGCGGACCATGCGGGTCATCCTGTCGTGCACATCCGGGTGCGCCTTGATGTACGCCTCGGCATAGGCACGGTAGGCGCCGATGTTGGTCTGGCGGCGGCGGTTGGCCGGCAGCTTGCCGGGCTCGCCGAGGGCATCGTTCCAGCGCTGGATGTCTTCGCGTTTCTGCTTCAGGTAGGCGGCGAGCAGGTGGATCTTCGCGAAGCGCTCCAGCTCGCCCTCCTCGAGGAAGCGCACGCAGGCGGCATCGACGAACAGCTCGCGCTTGATCCGACGCCCGCCCGAATCGGACATGCCGCGCCAGTTCTGGAACGAATCGGAGATCAGCCGCCACGTCGGCACGGTGACGATCGTGCGATCGAAGTTGCGCACTTTCACCGTGTGCAGGGTGATGTCGATGACATCGCCATCGACGCCGGCAGACGGCATGGTGATCCAGTCGCCGACGCGCAGCATGTCGTTGGTGCTGAGCTGGATGCCCGCGACGAAGCCGAGGATCGTGTCCTTGAACACTAGCAGAAGCACCGCCGACATCGCGCCGATGCCCGAGAGCAACAAGGCGACGTTCTGGTGCGTGAGCCGCGTGATGACGACGACGACCGCGACGATCCACAGCGCCAGCTGGAACAGCTGTACCACGCCCTTGATGGAACGCTTGCCCGCGGGCGTGGCGCTATACAGCGATTCGAACGCGACCAGCGCCCGACCGAGCGCCGCCATCACGCAGACGATCATCCAGCACACGGCGACGTCGCGGATGAAGCCCGCCCAGCCATCGTCGCTAGTGACATCCAGGAACAGGGCGATGCCGTAGTACACGACGATCGCCGGGAGCATGCGCGCGAGCCAGCGGAACGCGCCGAACTCGTACAGGGCATCGTCCCAGCGCCATGCCGTGTGGCGGGTCGCGACACGCACGACGCGGTGCAGGAACACTCGGCCAAGCAGGCCGACCAGCCAGGCCACGACGAAGAGGCCGGCGATCGCGCCCAGCCGCTTCAGCTCGATGATGTTGAACATGTCGTCCATGTCGCTGTTACCACTCCAGGAGAAACATCATTCCGGCCGCGTGCCGCGCTCGATGCGCACACCGACGGCGCGCGCGCCACGCACGGCACCCGGCTTGGAAAGCTTCAGGCGCACCCAGCTCACGCCGAACTCCTCGCGGATGATCTCGGCGCAACGCTCGGCGAGGGTCTCGACCAGGCCGAAGCTCGAAGCCTCGACATAGGCCTGGAGGCGCTTCGAGATCGACTTGTAGTTCAGCGTGTCGTTGATGTCGTCGGTCGCCGCGGGACGGCGGTTGTCGAACGCCATCTCCAGGTCGAACGAAAGGGTCTGCCGGATCCGGCGTTCCCAGTCGTAGATGCCGATGACCGCGTCGATGCGCAGGTCTTCGATGAAGACGATATCCATGGGGCCGTGGTGCGTGGAAAAGGCCTTACAGGTTAACCGATGCCTGCATGTGCCGTGGGGGGGGGACTGTTGTGGGAGCGTGCTTGCACGCGATGGGTGCTGCCGCGAGCACCCATCGCGTGCAAGCACGCTCCCACAGCACGCTCCCACAGCGCGCTCCCAGAACCAAAGTGTTCACGCCGCGGGCGGAAGCGTCTCCAGGCTCCACCGCGGGAACACCTCGATCGTCTCGTCCTGCTGCTGCCCGGCGGCGAGGCGGATGGCGCCCGCCAGCGCGATCATCGCGCCGTTGTCGGTGCAGAACTGCAGCCGCGGGAAGTACACGCGGAAGCCATCGGCGGCGCCGGATTCAGCGAGCTGGGCACGCAGGCGCTTGTTGGCGCCCACGCCGCCGGCGATCACCAGCCGCTTCGCGCCCGTCGCTTCGAGGGCCCGGCGGCACTTGATGGCCAGGGTATCGACGATCGCCTCTTCGAAGCCCCGGGCGATGTCAGCCCGGGTCTGTTCCGATTTATCGGAAGCCTGCCAGGCCAGCAGCACCTGGGTCTTCAGGCCGGAGAAGCTGAAATCGAGCCCCGGCCGGTCGACCATGGGCCGGGAGAACCGGAACTTGCCCGGCTCGCCCTGCTCGGCCAGCTTCGCCAGCGCCGGGCCGCCGGGGTACGGCAGGCCCATCAGCTTGGCGGTCTTGTCGAAGGCCTCGCCCGCGGCGTCATCCAGGGTATCGCCCAGGATCCGGTACTCGCCGATCGCCTTCACCTCCACCAGCATGGAGTGGCCGCCCGAGACCAGCAGGGCCACGAAGGGCGGCTCCGGCGGGTCGTCTTCGAGCAGCGGCGCCAGCAGGTGTCCTTCCATATGGTGGACGCCGATCGCCGGGACACCGAGCGCCCAGGCCATGGCGCGGGCCGCCGATGCACCCACCAGCAGGGCACCGACCAGCCCCGGGCCGGCCGTATAGGCCACGCCGCCCAGATCCGCCGGGGTGAGCCCGGCATCCTTCAGGGCCTGGCGCACAAGGGGCAGCAGCTTGCGGACGTGGTCGCGGCTGGCCAGTTCGGGCACCACGCCGCCGTATTCGGCGTGCAGGGCGATCTGGCTGAACAGGGCATGGGAAAGCAGCCCGCGGCCCGGGTTTTCCGGGTCCCAGCGCAGCAGGGCCACGCCGGTTTCATCGCAGGAGGTCTCGACACCTAACACAGGCTTTGAAATTTGCATTTCGATCACGTTATAATCCACGGCTCACCCGGGTAGACGGGTCAGTTTAAACAAGTGGAGTTTCCATGCCGAGCGTTAAAGTCCGCGAGAATGAGCCGTTTGAGCTTGCCCTCCGCCGCTTCAAGCGTACGTGCGAAAAGGCTGGCGTGCTGGCCGAAACGCGCAAGCGCGAATTTTACGAAAAGCCGACCCAGGAGCGTAAGCGTAAGCGCGCTGCTGCTGTGAAGCGTCACCTGCGCCGTCTGTCCCGCGACACGACGCGCCGGACCCGCATGTACTGATTGCCACCCGGCCTGTGTAGGGCCGGTGTTGGACCCGCGGCTGGCGCGTTCGCCCGCTGCCGCCGCAATCAGGCGGAAATCCCGAGCCGGCTCCGCCGAAAGGTGGAGCCGGCTTTTCGTCGTTCTGGAGAAAAGCGATGAGCCTCAAGGCCAAGATCACCGAAGACATGAAGACCGCCATGAAGGGCGGCGAGAAGGACCGCCTGGCGGTGATCCGCCTGGTCCAGGCCCAGATCAAGCAGCGCGAGGTCGATGAGCGCATCGAGCTCGACGACGCCCAGGTCCTGGCCGTCCTCGAAAAGATGCAGAAGCAGCGCCGTGACTCACTGGACCAGTTCGAAAAGGCCGGCCGCGAGGACCTGGCCAAGATCGAGCGCTATGAAATGAGCGTCATCGACGCCTACCTGCCGACCAAGCTGACCGACAGCGAGCTCGACGCCCTGATCGACGCCGCCGTGGCCGAATCCGGCGCCACCTCGGCCCGCGACATGGGCAAGGTCGTCGCCCTGGTCAAGGAAAAGGCCGCCGGCCGCGCCGACATGGGCGCGGTAGCCGGCAAGGTGAAAACCAGGCTGGTCTGAGGCCTGAAGGCCTTTTGTGGGAGCGCGCTTGCGCGCTCCCACACACATTCACAATTGCCCCACGCGGCTCGCCGCATCCTTCCCGCCGCGGCAGGGGGAGCGTCCTCCGGCTCTATCTGGAGGGGAACCCCATGCTTAAGTACGCCATCATCTTCGGCATCATCGCGCTCATCACCGGCGCGCTTGGCTTCACCAAGGTCTCCGGCATCGCCGGCACCATCGCCAAGGTCTGTTTCGCCATCTTCCTGATCCTGTTCGTCATCGCCATCCTGGCGGTGGTCGGCGTCTTCAAGATGGCTTTTTAAGCGTCCGCAAGACTCCTTCGGGGAGCGGTTGCGTGGCATCCTAGGCGCCCCATGCGCGGCCGTATTCCTGACAGCTTCATCGACGAGCTCCTGACTCGCGTCGACATCGTCGATGTGATCGAGCGGCGCGTGCCCCTGAAAAAGGCGGGACGGGAGTGGACGGCGTGCTGCCCGTTCCACAACGAGCGCTCGCCCTCGTTCTATGTCAGCCCGGCCAAGCAGTTCTTCCACTGTTTTGGCTGCGGCGCCCACGGCAGCGCCATCAAGTTCTTGATGGACTACGACCGGCTCGAGTTCCCCGATGCGATCGAGGAGCTGGCCCAGTCGGTCGGCATGAAGGTGCCCTACGAGGGCGGCCGCGACGACAAGCCGCGGGAAGACCGCAGCGACCTCTACACCCTGCTGGACGAAGCGGCCAGCTTCTACCAGCGGGAACTGGGCAGCAGTGATGAGGCAAAAGCCTACGTCGACCGGCGCGGGCTGGATGAGGAAATTCTCAAGCGATTCCGGATCGGCTGGGCCCCGGCGGGCTTCGATGGCGTGCTCAAGGCGCTTGGCACCACCGACAACCGGCGCAAGCTGCTCAACGACGCCGGCATGGTGGCCAGCAACGAGCGCGGCAACCGTTATGACCGCTTCCGCGAACGGGTCATGTTCCCGATCCTGGACCGTCGCGGCCGAGTCATCGCCTTTGGCGGCCGGGTACTTTCCTCCGACCAGGGGCCGAAATACCTCAACTCGCCGGAGACCCCGCTGTTCCACAAGGGCCGCGAGCTGTTCGCCCTGTGGCAGGTGAAGCAGGCCAACCAGACGGTCACGCGGATCATGGTGGTCGAGGGCTATATGGATGTGATCGCCCTCCACCAGGCAGGGCTGCCTATCGCCGTGGCCACCCTGGGCACCGCGACCACCCCGGACCATGCCGAGGTCCTGTTCAGGGCGGCGCCCGACGTCTACTTCTGCTTCGACGGCGACCGCGCCGGCCGCCAGGCCGCCTGGCGCGCCGTCGAATCGATCCTCCCGCGCATGCGGGACGGCCGGCAGGCCCATTTCCTGTTCCTGCCGGACGGCGAGGATCCGGACACCCTGGTCCGCAAGGAGGGCAAGGAAGGGTTCGAGAAGCGCATGAAGGATGCGATGCCGCTCTCCGAGTACTTCTTTGAGGAAATGGCCCGCGACGTGGATACCACCCGCCTCGATGGACGGGCCCGCCTCGCTGAACGCGCGCGCCCGCTGATCGCCAAACTGCCCGACGGCGCATTCCGTGACCTGATGGCCGATGAGCTTAAACGGCGCACCGGCGCGGGCGCTGAGCTTGCGGATGCGCCGGTGCCCTCGGTTCAATCGGCAGGCGCTGGAAGCGCGAATAAGCAGCGAAGTCTTGTGCGAATCGCGATCACAATGCTTTTGGCTCAGCCTGCGCTCGCAGCGGAGCTCGACGAAACCTATTCTTTCAAGGGTTACGACGCACCGGGAATAGATATTCTTCAAGAACTTATTGATATCGCTAGAAATAGGCCGGGAGTTAATCCAGCACTACTCGTCGAGCAATTCGCAGAGCGGCCGATTTACGGCGCCTTAGTCAAGCTCATGCAAGCGTCTCTCCTTGGAGATTCGGAAGCTCAGAAGACCGAGTTCCTCGACGCGCTCAGTAGCATGCACATTCAGGCAGTTGCGTCTCGCCGCGATGCCTTGGTCAAGAAGTCACGCCAAGAGGGCCTCGACGATACGGAGAAGGCGGAGCTCCGCGTACTCTTGGCCGACCTCGGCGCGCAGGGCAAGGCGGCCAAGGAATGATGCGGCGCACCTGCGATGTCATGCGATCCATGGGATCATCCGGTCTTCGTACCCCGAAGGACCCGGCCCTCACCGGACGTGCCAAAGCCTGATGGAACTGCTCAATAGCCTCGTCGACGTCTTCGGGCGGAACGGCTACATCGCCGTCTTCCTCGCCCTGATTCTGTGCGGCGCCGGCCTGCCCCTGCCCGAGGACATCACCCTCGTGGCCGGCGGCATCATCACCGGCCTGGGCTATGGCGATGTCCACACCATGGTGGGCGTGGGCATGGCGGGCGTCCTGATGGGCGATTCCACCATGTTCCTGCTCGGCCGGCATTTCGGCGGCCGGATCATGCGCTGGCGCTTCGTGGCCCGCCTGCTTACCCCCGAGCGCTACGCCAAGGTGCAGGAGAAGTTCGAGAAGTACGGCAACCGGCTCATGTTCGTGGCCCGCTTCCTGCCCGGCATGCGCACCGCCGTCTTCATCACCGCCGGCGCCACCCACCGCGTAGGCTTCCTTCGCTTCCTGCTGCTCGATGGCATGGCGGCCGCCATCAGCGTGCCGATCTGGGTCTACCTGGGCTACCTGGGTGCCCACAACCACGAATGGCTCGCCATGTGGATCCGCCGCGGCCAGGCCGGCCTCTGGCTGGCCATCGGCGCCGCCGTCATCGTTGTCGGTGTGCTCTGGTGGCGCCGCAAGAAAGCTGAGCGCGAATGCGATGCCCGTGAGCATCATCAGAAAAACCTCAGCTCGCATCTCCGTAACGACGAGCACTGAGCCTGTCGAGGTTAGGGCTCGCCCTAACCTCGAATCCGCATTCAAGCTGGATCTGACTCACAAAGTCCGGCAATCGCATGCTTCTGACAGTCACGCCCGAACCGGCCAGCTCGGAACATTGATCCAAGTCGCACCAATGGATCGAACGCACGAAGATCAAAAAGATGCCCTACGACTTTAAACAGCTTTCGCCAATCGAATTCGAGGAACTCGTTCGCGATCTTGTGGGCAGGGACCTCATGGTCCGATTTGAAGCTTTCGCACCAGGGCCGGATAACGGAATTGACGGGCGTCACTCGAAAAATGGCACGTCCACAATTCTACAAGCGAAGCACTACGCCCGTTCGGGACTGGCCTCGCTCACTACGGCGATGCGTCGAGAGAGGCCATCCATCGTTAAGCTCGCGCCGGATCGCTATCTCCTCGCAACATCACTAAGCCTCACCCCAAGCAATAAGTCCGCACTAGTGGAGGCCGTTGGCCTATCGTGCATGACGGCTGGCGACATCTACGGGCAGGAGGACCTGAATGGCCTTCTGACTAGATTTCCTGAAGCGGAAGTTGCACATACAAAGCTCTGGCTCACCAGTAGCGCCGTATTAGATAGGATCGTGAATGGGTCCCGATACGCAATTCGGTCCCAAACAAGGGAAGAAATCGAACGGAAGCTTCGTGTTTACGTACCCAACGATAGCTTTCCCGCGTCGAAGAAGATTCTTGAAGATCACCATGTGCTCATAATTGCCGGACCACCCGGCGTAGGCAAAACCACCCTCGCGGAAATGCTGTCGTACGCTTACATGCAGGATGACTGGCAGCTAGTTCCACTGCGAAGCCTGGACGACGGCTTTGGCTCAATCAATGATGCGAAGAAACAGCTATTCCTCTTCGACGATTTCCTTGGCAAGGTGCAACTCGACAAGCGAGCACTCGCGACCTACGACTCTGACTTGGCGAGATTCATACGAATCGTCAAGGCCTCGTCGAACGCACGCTTCATTCTGACAACCAGAGCCTATATCTACGAAGAGGCGAGACGAACATCCGAAGACCTCGCGGATGCGAATCTCGACCTCAGCAAGTTCGTGCTCGACGTAGGAGTGTATGGCCGAAGAATAAGGGCTCACATCCTTTACAACCATTTAGCGGAAGCCAGCATAAAGCAAGAGTTAGTGAACTCCATTATTACGAGTGGGACAGTTGTCGATATCATTGACCACGACAACTACAACCCTCGGGTGATCGAGTGGATGACCGATAGCCACCGCCTCCGCAACCAGTCGCCTGACGAATATCCTTCTGCGTTCATTGAGGCTCTCAACAACCCACATAAATTATGGGATACAGCGTTCAGAACACATATTCCTACGAAATGCCGACATCTTTTGATCGCGCTATTTTTCGGTGAGGAGTACGGTGTCGAAATCGACGAATTGCGCAATTCATTCGAGGCCCTGCACGAACAACTCTGCAGAACATATGGTCACGTGCGAGACACCAAAGATTTCGAGGAATCGCTACGCATTCTTGAAGGAAGCTTCATCACCATAAAAGAACGATCCGTCTCATTTCTCAATCCATCGCTTCGCGACTATCTGCGCTCATATTTGAGTGGCGATGCCCTGCTTACGACTTGCGCTGAAACTGTAGTTAGTATCGGCTCGGCACAGGCTGTGTGGAATCTGGCGAAAGAAACAATGCCAAAGGCAACGCTCCCTGCGTTCGCCATGAAGTTTGAGCAAATAGCGGATCGTTTCGAGAACATACCAACATGGTCAACGAGCGAAGGCGGACGACTGACGTTGAGGTCGGCCGATTTGTCGTACTCGTCAAGGCTCGATCTAATTCTGGACTGGTGGTGTAGTTCGCGTGACAAAAGGTATGCGGAACGTGCAATTTCGCTCGTTCAGCACGGCGAGAGCCTCGGTACCTTCATGGGTTTTGCAACTTGGCGCGATGGTCCGAGTCTCCTCCGAACCTATGACCGTGTGTTTGGGTCAACGGATCTTTCTGAACTACCTGGACGCGATGAGCTACTGGCCGCGATCAACAGCGTTCTCAGCCAGCTCTATTACAGCTCTCCCGAACCAGATGAACTTGAACGACTCGGCAAGGAAATGGATGCCATGAGCCATCGCCTAGAGATGCAAACCTACGACGCTTACGATGAAGCAATCGATTTGGTGTTTTCTGAGATAAGCACCGCCGTGCGCGAGATCGATTCGACATCTGCATTGGATGAACTAGACACAACGCTCATAAGGCTCTCTTCCCGCAGGCGCAAAGCATCTCCTGGTGAACTTTCTCACGCTCGCGAAATTATCTCAGATAGAATCTCGGAGCTTGAGAGCATGGAAAGCGTCGCGGACGAACCATGGACGCCAAGCGATGGACTGAAGCGCGATGAACGATTTGAAGACGATGACATTAGGGCACTTTTCGCCAGCCTCGTTGTACCTCCGGTCACTGACAACTAGCATCGTGGCATTGATATCGCGGGGCCTTGAGCCGTGTGGCTCGTGATTCGATGGGCTGGTGAAAGAGCTTAATTAACCATATACCTCGAAGATTGCCAGCTAAAAAGGCGACCTCTGCTTCGTACTCCATTCGGTAATGAAGGACTATCGAGAACGTCCTATCTAGGATGTGACGAACAATAGCATCTAGGCGAAGGGGTACATCCAGCCGTCCCAGCGAGATCATTTGCAACCAACGAATCTCGAGCCAACACCACGCCCTTTGTTCAACAGCGCCTGCAATAGCAAGCTACTTCGAATACCGCGCCGATGCCACTGAGATGCCGGCAAGCGTCGCAAGGAAAGTGTCATCTCGCATGTCCCTATCGACAAGCACCAAGGGGTGCGTCTTCCCCGCATCCGACAGAGCCGGCGCTATCGTTTGAGCCGACGTAGGCCCTAGATGGCGAACTCCTACGCGCGAATCGGAACTCCCCGACGTAAGGCCGAGCCGACCACCCACATCCCAGCCATTTGATGGCAGGCGACAATCCCTCCCGTCGCGCGACCGTCGTGCATATGGAGCTATCGGTGACCGTCAACTCTTGCACCGTCCCTTACACCCGTCAGATACCCGACCTCCGTCTTGCAAAGGAGGTCAACTGTGTCGTCGTCGGCCTCACTGGCGACGATAGCCAGGCGCAACTTCGTCTTCGCGACTACCGCGACCGCCTCATCGACGTGCGCGTCGACAATGCAGATCTCATTCGAGAAATCAGACCACACCTCAATGAGGGACGCCTACGCGTCCTCGTCGATGGGCCGTGGGAACGCCGGACAACGCACTGGTTCCCGAAACAAGGCGCCTGCTACGCACGCTCGTTCGTGAAACTGAAGACAACCGACATCGCCACGATTCTGGATCGCATCACAAAAGTCGCAGCCGACGGATGGAACTCCCTTGATGATCCCATGGCGACCTGGAAGGAGTGGCGGGGATGCGCCTGAAAGATACGCCAAAGCGCGTGCTGGACCCCGTTGCTGGTCAGGACTTCCCGCCAAGCTCAAGGATGAGCCAGTCGCGGAAAACGTTCGTCTCTTCTCTTGACGCCGCCTCACGTGCAACCGCCAGGTAATAGGTGTGCCGAAGCGGCACGTCAGCCGCGATCGGCGCATCGAGCCGCCCCGCAGCCAGGTCATAAGCCACCAACAAGTCCTGCGCCAGCGCGACGCCCTGCCCTTCAATGGCCGCCTGCAACATCATGGTGCCGTCGCCGAAGCCCATTTCGCGCGAGATCGCCCCGGGCTCCACGCCCACCTGCTCGAACCACTGGTCCCAGCTGGCGATGGGCACGGCGCGACGGCCCGGGCGCTCATGGAGCAGCAGATGCTGGAACAGGTCGGACGGCTCGGTGATGCCCTCGGCCACGCGAGGCGCGCAGACCGGCGTATAGCCCGTCGTCACCAGCAGGTCCATGCCCTCGCCGATCCGGTCGTCGATCGCCAGATCCCAGCCCGCATCGCCCCCGTCCGTGACCACCTCGACGGCAATGTCGGGGTGCTTCGTAAAGAAGCGAAACAGCCGGGGAACGAGCCACTTCGTACCGAACGTAGCAGGCACGGCAACCCGCAAGGAGGCATTCCGCTGGCCCATGACCTGGTCCGTGGCGTGCTGCAACGCACGAAAAACATCCCTGACGCGGGGGAAGTAATTCTCGCCCGCTGCCGTCAGCGCCAGCTTATTGTTGCTACGCACAAACAACGGCGTGCCGAGGTACGCCTCCAGCAATTTGACTTGCGCACTGACCGCAGCCGCTGTCAGCGATAGCTCCTCACCGGCCTTGGTGAAGCTCAAATGCTGCGCCGCAAGTTCGAACACACGCACGGCGTTGAGGGGTAGCGAACGCTTCATCGCGAAGTCTTCAAAAAAAATTTGGGGAAAGCCCGAAGAATTTCTAGTTTGCCTGCCTCGGCGGGCGGCGCCAAGAATCGGGTGGTCTAGCGAACGGACCCTCGATGAACACCCTCACCATCGACACCGGCACCACCAACACACGCGTCACCGCGTGGCGTGACGGCCAGCCCATCGGACAGGCCGCCACCCAGGTGGGCGTCCGCGATACGGCGATCACCGGCAGCACCCGCAAACTGGAAGATGCGCTGCGTGAGACCATCGCCGCGACCCTGGCCGATGCGAACCTCGATCGCGCCGACGTCAGCCGCGTGCTGGCCTCCGGCATGATCACGTCGAACGTCGGCCTCTGCGAGATCCCGCACGTGCCCGCCGCCGCAGGCATCGATGACCTGGCGAAGGCCATGCGCGAGTCGCTGGTCGAAAACGTGTGGCACCAGCCCATCTGGTTCGTGCCCGGCGTGCGCAACAAGGTGGATCACATCGGCCTGCACAACTGCGAGGCCATGGACATGATGCGCGGCGAGGAGACTGAATCCTTTGCCCTGGTCGAGCGCCTCAACCTGCGCGAGCCCACCGTCATCGTCCTGCCCGGCTCGCACTCCAAGTTCGTCAGCATCGATGCCAACCAGCGCATCGATGGCTGCGTGACGACGCTCGCCGGCGAGCTGCTCCACGTGATCTCGCACGACACGATCCTGGCCGGTTCGCTGAAGGAGGGCTTCGCCAAACGCATCGACCCCGAGATGCTGCTGGCCGGTGCCGCCTCCGCCAACAAGATCGGCCTGGGCCGCGCGTGCTTCAGCGTGCGCATCCTCGATCAGTTCGCGGTGTACGACGCCAACGCGCGCGCCAACTTCCTGCTGGGTGCGGTGCTCGGCTCCGACCTGCTCACGCTGAAGAACTCCAGCGCGATCCGGATGAGCCCGGGCACCCGCTTTGTCATCAGCGGCAAGCCGATCCTGCGTGAAGCGATCGGCCGCCTGGTGGAAGGCGACGACTTCTTTTCCGGCACCGTCACGGTGCTGGGCGACGACGAGCAACGCGACCTGGCCGGCTACGGTGCGATCACCATTGCCCGCCGCCGCGGCTTGCTCGGTTAAACAGCGAAACTTTCGAGGAGGGAACGCATGAAGATCAAGATCGCCCTGGGTTTCAAAGCCCTTGCGCTGGCCCTGGCGCTGACCGCCAGCCCGGCGTTCGCCGCCGATGAACCGGTCAAGATCGGCTTCGTCGTGAAGCAGCCCGAGGAACCATGGTTCCAGGATGAATGGAAGTACGCCGAACAGGCCGCGAAGGAGAAGGGCTTCACCCTCGTCAAGATCGGCGCACCGGACGGCGGCCAAGTCCTCACCGCCATCGACAACCTCAAGGCGCAGCACGCCCAGGGCTTCGTCATCTGCACGCCCGATGTGAAGCTCGGCCCGTCGATCGTCGCCAAGGCGAAGATGAACCGGCTCAAGCTCATGACCGTGGACGACCGCCTGGTCGACGGCTCGGGCAAGCCGATCGAATCCGTGCCGCACATGGGCATCTCCGCCACCAAGATCGGCGAACAGGTCGGCCAGGCCATTGCCGATGAAATGAAGAAGCGCGGCTGGAAGCCGGAAGAGACGGGGGCACTGCGCATCTCGTACGACCAGCTGCCGACCGCCAAGGACCGCACCGATGGCGCGATCGCCGCGCTCACGGCGGCCGGTTTCCCGAAGGCCAACGTCGTCAACGCGCCGGAAGCGAAGACCGATACGGAAAACGCCTTCAACGCAGCCAACATCGCCATCACGCAGAACCCGAAGTACAAGCACTGGATCGCGTTCGGCCTGAACGACGAAGCCGTGCTGGGTGCCGTCCGTGCCGCCGAAGGCCGCGGTTTCCGCGCTCCCAACATGATTGGCGTCGGCATCGGCGGCAGCAAGTCCGCGCTGAACGAGTTCGCCAAGGCCGATGCCACCGGCTTCTTCGGCAGCGTGCTGATCAGCCCGAAGCGCCACGGCTATGAAACCTCGGTGGATATGTACGAGTGGATCAAGAATGACAAGGCCCCGCCGCCGCTCACCCTGACCACCGGCCGCCTCATCACCAAGGCCAACGCGGCCGAAGTGCGCAAGGAAATGGGGCTCTGATGGCCGCGGTCGCGCCACGCCTGGAATTCCGCCATATCGGGAAGACCTTCCCCGGCGTGCGCGCGCTCGGCGACGTGGGCTTCAGCGTACGTGCCGGCAGCGTGCACGGCCTGCTCGGCGAGAACGGTGCCGGCAAGTCCACGATGATGAAGATCCTCGGCGGGGAGTACATCCCCGACGAGGGCGAAGTGGCGATCGACGGCGAAGTCATGCACTTCCGTTCGGCCGCCGACGCCATCGGCGCCGGCGTCGCCGTGATCCACCAGGAGCTGCAGTACGTGCCCGAGCTCTCGGTCATGGAAAACCTGCTGCTCGGTCGCCTGCCGACCCGCTTCGGCCTCGTCGATCGGCGCTCGGCCCTGAAGTGGACGCGTGAACGGCTCGACGCGCTCGGCGTCGATCTCGACCCGCGCGCCCGACTCAAGTCGCTCTCCATCGGCCAGCGGCAGATGGTGGAGATCGTGAAGGCGATCCTGCGCGACGCGAAGATCCTTGCCCTCGATGAGCCGACCAGCTCGCTGTCCCACCGCGAGACGGAAGTGCTGTTCCGCCTGGTGAATGACCTGCGCGCGCAGGGCAAGGCGATGATCTACATCTCGCACCGCCTCGATGAGATCTTCGAGCTGTGCGATGCCGCGACCATCTTCCGCGATGGCCGCAAGGTCGCCGATTTCGACACGCTGCAGGGCGTGACCCGAGACGAACTCGTGCAGCGCATGGTCGGCCGCGACATCGGCGACATCTTCGGTTACCAGCCGCGCGAGCACGGGGCCGTGCGCCTTTCCGTGAAGGGCGTGTCTGGCCGCGCCGTGCCGCAGCCCATGAGCTTCGACGTCAAGGCGGGCGAGATCGTCGGCTTCTTTGGCCTGGTTGGCGCGGGCCGCTCGGAAGTCATGCGCGTCGTCTACGGTGCCGACCGCCGGCTGGCCGGCGAGGTCAGCGTCGATGGCCGTCCCGTCAAGCCCTCGCGGATCCGCGACTCGATCCGGCATGGCCTGGTGTTCTGCCCGGAAGACCGCAAGGAAGAAGGCATCATCGGCGTGCGTTCGGTGGCCGAGAACATCAACATCAGCACGCGGCGCAACCACCTGACTGCGGGCCTGTTCATCAACGACCGCAATGAAGCGCGCACCGCCGATACCTTCATCGAGCGCCTGCGCATCCGCACGCCGCACCGGCGCCAGGAGATCCGCCTGCTCTCGGGCGGCAACCAGCAGAAGGCCGTGCTCTCGCGCTGGCTCGCCGAGAAGGACCTGCGCGTCCTGATCGTCGATGAGCCGACCCGCGGCATCGACGTGGGCGCCAAGAACGAAATCTACAACGTGCTGTATGAGCTGGCCGGCCGCGGTGTCGCGATCGTGATGATTTCCAGCGAGCTGCCGGAAGTGCTCGGCGTCTCCGACCGCGTCATCACGCTGTGCCGCGGGCGCATCACCGCCGAGTTCAACCGTGGCGAAGCGAACGAACACAACGTGCTCGCCGCCGCGCTCCCCGAAGGCGCCAGCGCCACCCCCATGAGGAATGTTTGAAGCCATGACCGAGACCAATGCCGCAGCCATCGGGGCCACGCGCGAGACGCAGGCCGACCGCCGCCGCGCCCTGCTCTGGCAGATCGTGGATGACTACAGCCTCATCCTGATCTTCATCGCGCTGTTCACCGTGCTCAGCTTCACGGTGCAGTATTTCTTCAGCTGGGACAACGTGGTCGGCCTTGCGCTGTCCGTGTCGCAGATCGGCATGGTCGCCTGCACCATGATGTTCTGCCTCGCCTCGCGCGATTTCGACCTCTCGGTGGGCTCGGTCGTCGCCTTCTCCGGCGTGCTCTGCGCGATCGTGGCCAATGCCACCGGCAGCGTCACGCTGGGTATCGCGGCGAGCCTGGCCGCGGGCGCGGCGATCGGCGCGTTCAACGGCGTCGTCATCGCCAAGCTCAGGATCAACGCCCTGATCACCACGCTGGCGACCATGGAGATCGTGCGTGGCCTGGCCTTCATCACCTCGCAGGGCCAGGCAGTGGGCGTGACCAGCGAAGCCTTCTTCACCCTGGGCGCTCTGGAGCTGTTCGGCCTGCCGGTGCCGGTGTGGATCACCGTGGCCTGCTTCGTCGTGTTCGGCGTGCTGCTCAACAAGACGATCTACGGCCGCAACACCCTGGCGATCGGCGGCAACCCGGATGCCGCCCGCCTGGCGGGCGTCGCGGTCGACCGCGTGCGCATCGCCATCTTCCTGATCCAGGGCGCGGTCGCCGCGCTGGCGGGCATCATCCTGGCGTCGCGCATGACCAGTGGCCAGCCCAACGCGGGCGAGGGTTTCGAACTGGATGTGATCTCGGCGTGCGTGCTGGGCAGCGTGTCGCTGATGGGCGGCCGGGCGACGATCAGCGGCGTGCTCGTTGGCGTCCTCATCATGGGCACCGTGCAAAATGCCATGAGCCTCCTGAATATCGATGCCTTCTACCAGTACGTGGTGCGCGGCACGATCCTGTTGATCGCCGTGCTCGTGGACCAGCTCAAGAACCGCAGGCAGTCGCGCTGATGACCGATTCGTTCAAGCCGCTTTCCCCGCAACGCCAGGCCCACGCCGAGGGCGTGATCTGGGATGACCTCGCCAACGTGGTGCGCTGGACGGATATCGCGACCTCGCACCTGTACGCTTACGATCCCGCCACGGGCCACGTCAGCGAGGCGAAGCTGCCGGCGCGCGTGTGCTGCTTCGCCCTGACCCACCAGAAGGGCGTGCTCCTGCTCGCGCTGGAGAAGCAGGTGGCGCGCTACGACACCCGCGATGGCACGCTGCACATCCTCGCGGATATCGAGCCCGACATCCTGGGCACGCGCGCGAACGACGGGCGCTGCGACCGCGGCGGCAACCTGGTCTTCGGCACGTTGAATGAAGCCGGGCCGGAGAAGGTCGCTTCGTTCTGGCGTTACACCCACGATGGCCGCCTGCACCGCCTGGCACTGCCCAAGGCTGCGATCACCAACAGCATCTGCTTCAGCCCCGATGGCTGCACGATGTATTTCACCGATTCGCCCACCGCGCAGATCATGGCCTGCGACTACGATGCCGCGAGTGGCGAGGTCGACCGCATCCGCGTGTTCACCGAGCTGCGCAAGGGCATGGAACCGGACGGCTCGACGATCGATGCCGACGGCTTCCTGTGGAATGCCGAGTGGGGCGCATCGCGCGTCGCGCGTTACGCGCCCGATGGCCGCCTCGACGCGACCATCGAGCTTCCCGCCCGCCAGCCGAGCTGTGTCACCTTCGCCGGCCCCGCGCTGGATCGCATGGTGATCACCTCGGCATTCAAGTACATCGACGAGGCCGTGCTCGAAGACGAACCGTTGAACGGTGCCATCTTCATCGGCACGCCCCCGCGCGGCCACGGGCTCCCCGAGGCCCGCTACGGACACAAGGTTTAAGCATGACCACGATCACACCCGATCCGCGTACCACCCCGGTCCCCCGCCTCGCCGGCAAGGTGGCCATCGTGACCGGCGCCACCCAGGGCATCGGCGCGGCCACGGCGAAGCTGTTTGCCGCCCATGGTGCTTCGGTGGTGCTCAACGTCCTCGAGGACAACGCCCAGGCCCGGCAGACGCTCGCCGAGCTCAACACCGAACACGCGATGCTGTTCCAGGCCGACGTCACCGACCCGGCGGCGATCCAGCGCATGGTCGATGCGGCCACCGAGCGCTTCGGTGCGCCCGACGTGCTGGTGAACAATGCCGGCATCAACGTCTTCAACGAACCGCTGTCGCTGACCGACGAGGAATGGACGCGCTGCTTCGAGGTCGACCTGAAGGGCGCCTGGAACTGCGCGAAGGCGGTGCTGCCCGGCATGCTTTCCGTGGGCCACGGCAGCATCATCAATATCGCCTCGGTGCACGGCCACAAGATCATCCCGCACTGCTTCCCCTACCCGGTGGCCAAGCACGGCCTGATCGGCCTGACCAAGGCCCTGGGCCTCGAGTACGCCGCGAAGAACATCCGCGTGAACTCGATCTCGCCCGGCCTGGTCCTCACCGCCATCGCCGAGGCCGGCTTCGCTGCCGCGCCGGACCCGGCGGCCGAGCGCCGCAAGCAGACCGAGATCCTGCCGAACAAGCGGATCGGTGAGCCGCAGGAAATCGCGTACACCGCGCTGTTCCTCGCCTCCGATGAGGCCCGCTACATCAACGCCGCCGACATCCGCATCGATGGCGGCCGTTCCCAGCTCTACCACGAGTGAACCCCATGGCCTGGCCTACCGCGCTCCCCCTCATCGCCATCCTCCGTGGCATCACCCCCGATGACGTCGTTGCCCACGTCGAAGCCCTGATCGAGTCCGGCTTCGATGCCATCGAAGTTCCGCTGAACTCGCCCGACTGGCAGCGCAGCATCCCCATGGCGGTCGCGGCCGCGGGCGACCGGGCCCTGGTCGGGGCCGGCACCGTGCTGACCCCGGAAGACGTGGACCGGGTCGCCGACCTGGGCGGCACCCTGC
Organism: Luteibacter sp. NPDC104163; assembly: GCF_055584245.1. Classification (NCBI taxonomy): domain Bacteria; kingdom Pseudomonadati; phylum Pseudomonadota; class Gammaproteobacteria; order Lysobacterales; family Rhodanobacteraceae; genus Luteibacter; species Luteibacter sp. NPDC104163. The sequence goes on along the minus strand of NZ_JBVJMK010000006.1, from coordinate 125,537 downwards.
TGGTCACCCCGAATACCGACCCCGACGTGATCCGCCAGGGCCGGGCCCGGGGCATGTACACCTCGATCGGCTTCACCACCCCCACCGAGGCCTTCACCGCCCTGAAGGCCGGCGCCCAGTCGCTGAAGCTGTTCCCGGCCAGCGTCTACGGCCCCTCGTACATCAAGGCGATCCGGGCCGTTTTACCCCCGGATATGCCGCTTTTGGCGGTGGGCGGCGTCACGCCGGAAAATGTAGGACAATTCCTCGACGCGGGTTGTATCGGCGCGGGGCTCGGTGGCGATCTGTACAAGCCGGGGCAGCCCGTGTCGCGCACCCGCGAACGCGCAGAAGCCTTCGTCAAAGCCTACCGATCCGTCTAACCGGCCAAAGCATGAAAGTAACCAAGATCACCACGTACCGCGTCGCACCCCGCTGGATGTTCCTGAAGATGGAAACCGACGAGGGCGTGACCGGCTGGGGCGAACCGGTCGTCGAAGGCCGCGCGCGCACCGTGGAAGTCGCCGTGCACGAGCTTTCCGAAATGGTGATCGGCCGCGACCCCTCGCGCATCAACGACATCTGGCAGCAGATGTACCGCGGGGGTTTCTATCGTGGCGGCGCGGTGTTCATGAGCGCGATGGCCGGCATCGACCAGGCGCTGTGGGATATCAAGGGCAAGGTGCTCAACGCGCCGGTGTACGAACTGCTCGGCGGCCGCGTGCGCGATCGCATGAAGACGTATTGCTGGGTCGGTGGCGATCGCCCGGCCGACATCATCGCGCAGATGAAAGAGCGCCTCTCCCACGGCTTCGATACGTTCAAGATGAACGGCTGCGAGGAGATGAGCATCATCGCCTCGAGCAAGCACGTCGATGCCGCGGTGGCGAAGGTCGCGGAGATCCGCGAAGCCTTCGGCAACACCATCGAGTTCGGCCTGGATTTCCACGGCCGCGTCTCGGCGCCGATGGCGAAGGTGCTGGTCAAGGAACTCGAGCCGTTCCGTCCGCTCTTCATCGAGGAGCCGGTGCTTGCGGAACAGGCCGAGTACTACCCGCGCATCGCCGCTGCCACGTCGATCCCCATCGCAGCCGGCGAGCGCATGTATTCGCGTTTCGAGTTCAAGGGCGTGCTGGAGCGTGGCGGCATCTCGATCATCCAGCCCGATCTCTCGCATGCCGGCGGCATCACCGAGTGCGTGAAGATCGCCGCCATGGCCGAGGCCTATGACGTCGCCCTCGCCCCGCACTGCCCGCTCGGCCCGATCGCCCTGGCGGCCTGCCTGCACGTCGACTTCGTCAGCTGGAACGCCACGCTGCAGGAACAGAGCATGGGCATCCACTACAACAAGGGCGGCGAAGTCCTCGACTACGTGCGCAACAAGGAAGCGCTGAAGCTCGACGACGGCGGTTACGCGCAGCCGTTCACCGGCCCGGGTCTCGGCATCGATGTGAACGAAGAGCTGATCATCGAGCGCAGTCGCGAAGTGCAGGACTGGCGCAATCCGCTGTGGCGCCACCCGGATGGGTCTGTCGCGGAGTGGTAGGAGCATCGCGCGCAAGCGCGCTCCCACAGGGGCTTCGCTAGCGTCAGCGCGTTCTGCTCCGTAGGAGCCCACCCTGTGGGCGACGCCGTTCGCGATAACGCCGCAGGGCCTTGTGGCCTTGAGGCGAAAGATGTCGCCCACAAGGTGGGCTCCTACGACGATTTACTAGCGTCGGTTGCGCGGTTCTTTGTGGGAGCGCGCTTGCGCGCGATCGGCGTCAAGGACACGCGTCTCGCCCGAAACGAGCCCATCCAACCGGTAATCCCCGATCGCTTCGCGGATCAGCCGCAACGTCGGCAATCCCACCGCCGCCGTCATCCTGCGCACCTGGCGGTTCCGCCCTTCCTTCAGCGTGATCCTCAGCCAGGCATCCGGCACCGTCTTGCGAAAGCGTACGGGCGGATCGCGCGGCCATAGCCATGCTGGCTCGTCGATCAGCTCGGCGCCTGCCGGCAAGGTCGGCCCATCATTCAGCACGACGCCGCGGCGCAGCTTCTCCAGCGCCTCCTCGGTCGGCGTCCCTTCGACCATCACCACGTACGTCTTCGCCTGCTTGTGCTTCGGGTCGGCAAGCCGGTGCTGCAGCACCCCATCGTCGGTGAGCAGCAGCAGGCCTTCGCTATCGTGGTCGAGGCGCCCGGCGGCGTAGACACCCTTCTGCGTCACGAAGTCGGCCAGCGTACGCCGGCCGGCTTCGTCGGTGAACTGGCACAGCACCCCGAAAGGTTTGTTCAGGGCGACCAGCACGTTACTGCGCGGGCTTCACGAAACGCAGGGTCATGCGGTCGGATTCGCCGATGGCCTGGTACTTCGCCTTGTCCTTGTCACCCAGCTCGAACGTCGGCGGAAGGGTCCAGACGCCCTTCGGGTGGTCGTGGTTGTCCTTCGGGTTGGCGTTGACCTCGCTCTGGCCGTCCAGCTTGAAGCCGGCATCGGTGGCGAGCTTGATCACGTAGTCGGTCGGCAGGTAGCCGGTGTTGACCACCTGGTCGAGGGTCTTGCCCTTGTCGGCGCGGTGGTCTTCCACGCCAAGCACGCCGCCCGGCTTCAGCACCTTGAAGAAGGACTTGAACATCGTCTCGGCGTTGCCGTCGGCAGCCCAGTTATGCACGTTGCGGAAGGTCAGCACCATGTCGGCCGAACCATCCGGGCCGAGCACCGGCTTCTTGTCGTCGAACTCGACCAGCTTCGCGTTCGAGTACTGCTGCGGGGCGAACTTGAACTTGTTCTCGAGCGCGGTCTTGCTCTTCGAGCCCGGGGGCACCGCGCCGATGTAGTGACCGTGCGCGTTTAGGTACGGGGCGAGGATCTCGGTGAACCAGCCGCCCGACGGCCAGATCTCGATGACCGTCATGTCCGGGCGGATGCCGAAGAAGGCGAGCGTTTCCTTCGGATGACGGTACGCGTCACGCGCGGAGTTCTTCGGATCGCGCCACTTGCCGGCGACGGCGGCGTCGAGCTGGGTGGCGGACGCCTGGCTGGCGCTGGCCGGCGGCGTGGCCTGCGCGGGCTGGTCGGCATCCATCGCCATGCTGGCAGCCGGGAGGGAAAGACCGATGAGACCTGCAAGGAGGAGCTTCTTCATGACGGCTACCAGCGTGGGGGACAGGGCACGAAATCTATCACGGCCCCGGCGCGGCGACGCGTGTCTTGCACTGGCCGTCACGGATGGACGAGCATCATGGGGTTTCCCCCCACAGGGACTACCCCATGCACGTCCCCCCGGCCCGCTTCCTCACGGGCGCCATCCTGCTTGCGCTCGGCGGTACGGCCGCCGCGCAGCAGGCCCAGCCGCTTGCGCCCGTCGTCGTCACGGCGACGCGCAGCGCGCAATCGCCTTACGACATTCCCGCCGCCATCGATTCGGTGCGCACGCCGCCCGATGGCACGCTCGACGTCAATCTCTCCGAGCGGCTGCAGTCGATTCCCGGCGTCACCGCGCGCGACCGGCAGAACTACGCGCAGGACACGCAGATCTCGATCCGCGGGTTCGGCGCGCGTTCCACCTTCGGCATCCGCGGCATACGCCTGTACACCGATGGCATACCGGCCACCATGCCAGATGGCCAGGGCCAGGTGACCCACTTCAACCTCGACTCGGCCGTACGGGTCGAAGTCCTGCGCGGCCCCTTCTCCGCCCTGTACGGCAACGCCTCCGGCGGCGTCATCCAGCTGTTCACCGCCGATGGCACGACGCCGCCCGAGTGGCGGTTCGGCGTGGCGGGCGGCAGCAATGGCGTCTTCCGTACCTCGCTCAATGCGCGCGGCGTGGAAGGGCCGGTCGATTACAACGTGGACCTGAGCCACTTCCGCACCAGCGGATACCGCGACCACAGCGCGGCGCGGCGCGAATCCGGTAATGCGAAGCTGGGCTGGAAGATCGACGACGACCGCAAGCTCACCCTGGTGCTCAACGCGGTGGATATTCCGGGGGCGCAGGATCCGCTCGGCCTGACCAAGGCCCAGTTCCATGCCGATCCACGCCAGGTCGCCAGCGTCGCGGACACGTTCAACACGCGCAAGTCGGCGGACCAGCAGCAGGCTGGCCTGATCTACGACCAGCGGATCGACAACGCGAACAGCCTGCGCGTCATGACCTATTACGGCCAGCGCACGGTGACGCAGTACCTGTCGATTCCGGTGGCGACGCAGACCTCGCAGCGCGGGAATTCGGGCGGCGTGGTCGACCTGGGCAACGCCTACGGCGGTGGCGATGCGCGCTGGACCTGGCGCGACGACCTGCTGGGCCGGCCCTTCGAGCTTGCTGCAGGGGTGGCATACGACAACCAGCACCAGCATCGCCAGGGCTACAACAATTTCGTCGGCACCGCGCTGGGCGTGCGCGGTGCGCTACGCCGCGACGAGATCGACCGGGTCTTCGACTTCGACCAGTACGCCCAGGCGACGTGGCGCGTCGCCGAGGCGTGGACCCTGATGGGCGGCGTGCGCCACAGCGATGTGCACTTCGGCTCGGATGACCGCTACATCGTGCCCGGCAATCCGGACGACAGCGGTTCCGAACGCTATTCGGACACCACGCCGGTGTTCGGCGTACTGTGGCGCGCCGCCTCCTGGGCCCATGTGTATGCGAACTGGGGCCGTGGGTTTGAGACGCCGACCTTCTCCGAAATCGGCTACCGGGCCGATGGCGGCGCGGGGCTGGCGTTCGACCTGAAACCCTCGAAGTCGCGCAACAGCGAAGTCGGCATCAAGCTGCAACCCACGGATGGCATGAAGGCCGGGCTGGCTGTGTTCCGTGCGGACAGCGACAACGAACTGGCGGTGGCGACGAACGTCGGCGGGCGTACCACGTACCAGAACATCGCGCGCTCACGTCGCCAGGGCATCGAGGCGTCGTTCGACGGCACGCTCGCGAATGAACTGCACCTCGTGGCGTCCTACACGCACCTCCAGGCGAGCTTCCGCACACCGTTCCTCACCTGCGTGTCGGCCGGCTGCGCGGCACCGGATACACCGGTAAGTGCCGGCACGCGTATCCCTGGCGTCCCCCGCTCGATGGGCTATGCCGCGCTGAAGTACGGCGGCGATACCGGCGTGCAGGCAGGGGTGGACATGAATGCGATGGGCGCCACGACGGCGAACGACCTGGGCACGGCCGTCGCACCCGGCTATGCGCTGTTCGGCCTGTCGGGTGGCTACGTATTCGACGAAGGCCCGTGGCGGGTGAATACCTTCGCCCGCGTGGACAACCTGGCGGACCGGCATGTGATCGGCTCGGTCATCGTCAACGATGGGAACGGCCGGTACTTCGAGCCCGCACCGGGGCGGACGTTCCTGGTCGGTGTCGATGTGACCTGGCGGTAACACCATCGCGCGCAAGCGCGCTCCCACAAAAGCCTGCGCAGCTCTGTTGTGGGAGCGCGCTTGCGCGCGATTCCCTCAGGCCGGAGTAGCTGGCGAAAGATGTCGCCCACAGGGTGGGCTCCTACGCGATGCGCTCAGGCCGAAATGGCCAGCCGCTCCGACCGGTAAAGCACCGCCGTTGCCCACACCGCCACCGCCGCGGCGGCAAACCCACCGGCGAGACACAGCCCCAGCTCCTGCCCGGTGATGCCATCGCCGCGCAGCAGCTGCACGATGCCCAGGTTCTGCCCCAGCAGCGGGACCGAGTACATCCACGGCTCCGGCTTCACCGGGATCACGGACAGCAACGCGCTCGGCAGGATGGGGATGATCATGAGGATCGACAGGTAGGTCTGCGCTTCGCGGTAGCTCTTGGCGAGCGCGGAGACGAACGACTGCAGCGCTGCGAGGAGCACGATGAGCGGCAGCATCAGCAGCACTACCTGCGCGCCGAAGCGGAACCCGAGGTCGAGCACGATGCCCAGCTTCTCCGTCGGGATGAACCAGGGCGCCGTGGAGAACGCGGCGACGCTCAGCAGCAGGCTGATCACCGAGAACGTGCAGATCGCCGCGAGCTTTCCGGCAAGGATCTTCCAGCGCGCCACGGGATTGACGAACAGCGGCTCCAGCGATTGCCGCTCCCGCTCGCCGGCGGTGAGGTCGATGGCGAGGTACATGCCACCCATGAACACGGTGAGCACGAAGAAGTACGGCAGGAACGAGAACATCAGCGCCGAACGCGACTGCGAGGTGGCCTGGTCGCGATCCGCCACGTTGACCGGCCACGCGGTGGACGGCGACAAGCCGCGCGCGATGAGGCGCATCGCACCTTCGCGGCGCGCGAAGCTCTCTACGACGCTACGCACGCGCGCCACCGTGGTGTTCGCATCCCGCCGCGAGGAGTCGTAGATGACCTCCACCTGCACCGACTGCCCCTTGTTCCAGGCTTTCACGTAATCCGGATCGATGCGGATCACGACATCGGCGCGCATGTCGTGCACCGCGCGCTCGGGGTCGTTGATGCCGGGATTCGCATCGATGCCGGCGGCTTTCAATGCGTTCACGAAGTTGGGGGCGAGTTCCGCCCCGATCACCGGCACGCGGATCGGCTGGTCGGCGCGTGCCAGCTCGCGGTTCACCATGACGTTCATCAGCATGATGAACAGCACGGGCCCCAGGAGTGGCCCAGTGATGAGCGCATTAATCAGCGTCCGGCGATCACGCAGGTTCTCGCGGACCTCTTTCCAATAGACGGCTCGGAAGGCATTCATGCGGCGAGGCCCTCGTCGGTACCGATGATCTTCACGAAGGCATCCTCGAGGCTGGCCTGCCCGGTCTTCTCGAGCAGCGCGGCGGGCGTATCGTCCGCGACCACGGTACCGTGGGCGATCACCACGATGCGATCGCACAGCGCGGCGACCTCCTGCATGATGTGGCTGGAGAACAGCACGCAGCGCCCCTCGGCCTTCAACTGGTGCATGAAGCGGCGCATGGCGCGGGTGGCCATGACGTCGAGGCCATTGGTCGGCTCGTCGAGCAGCACATTGCGCGGGTCGTGCACCAGGGCACGCGCGATCGCCGTCTTCACCCGCTGGCCCTGCGAGAAGCCTTCCGTGCGGCGCGTGGCGATGTCGCGCATCTCCAGCGCATCGATCAACGCTTCGCGGCGCACGCGGATCGCCGCATCGGTCATGCCCTGCAGGCGGCCGAAGTACGTGATGTTCTCGGACGCGGTGAGCCGCTTGTACAGGCCGCGCGCATCCGGCAACACGCCGAGCTGCCGGCGGACGGCGACCGGATCCTGCATCGGATCGATCCCATCGACCAGCACCTGCCCGGCGTCGGGCTTCATCAGGGTGTAGAGCATGCGCAGCGTCGTGGTCTTGCCGGCGCCGTTCGGGCCCAGCAAGCCGGTGATCTCGCCATCGCGCGCCGTGAAGCTCACGCCGTCCACGGCCTTCACGTCGCCGAACGACTTATGCAGGTCCTTTACTTCGATCATGGCGTCGCTCCATTGAAACCGACGAATACGGGGGCTGGCGACAGCCGCTCGAGGCACTGCCCGTCCAGCGCCTTCGCGTCCGCCTTGTCGATGAACTGGTCGAGCAGGCGCGGCATGCAGCCACGCGCGACCACGTTGTGGCCCTGGCCCTTCAGGACGAAATGGCGGCCATTCGGCAGGCCCTTGAGCACTTCATCGCCGTAACGCGGGGGCGTCACCGGGTCGAATTCGCCGGACATGAGCAGGGCCGGAACCTGGCTCTTCAATGGCTCGTGGAAGTCCGCCGGGCGCGTGCCGTGCGGCCACACCGAGCACGCCGCCTTGAACGCCTCGATCATGTTGTCACCCAGGATCGTGTCCTTGTCTTGCGGACGCGAGGTCAGCAGGTCGGCATCTTCGGAACAGATCACCGTGTACTGCATGCCGCCGTCCATGGTGTCACCGAGGTCGCCGGTAAGCAGCTTCGCCTGGCCCAGCAGCGGGCCCACGTCACCTCGCGCGGCGGCGTCGATCGACAGTGGCAGCAACGCCGCCGTCTCCGGCGAGTAAGCGAACATGCGCACGACCGTGGCCAGGATGTACTCGCTCAGCACCCGCTGCGTGCTGGCGTACGTCTGCGGATCGCGGAAGCTGACCTTGTGCGGGTTGGCACGCAGCGCATCGCGTAGCTGGTAGAGCGTCTGGTAGGGATCCGCGAAGCGCGCGCGGCACGCCTCGTCGTTGGCGCAACGGGCGAACTGGGCCTTCAGGGCTGCATCGAGGTTCACCGCGAAGTCTTCGCCGAGGACCAGTGCGTTGGGTGCGATGCCATCGAGCACCAGCGTGCGCACGGCATCGGGGTGGCGCATGGCGTACTGCTGCGCCACCCGCGTGCCGTACGACACGCCCAGGATGTTGAAATGGGGCGAGCCCAGTGCCTTGCGTACGTCTTCGAGATCGGCCACCGCATCCGTGGTCGTGTAGAAACGCACATCGGCATTCGCGGAAAGACCGTCCAGGCAGCGCTTCGTCTCCCTGCGAACGGCCTCCGCATCGACGCCGCGACTGTCTTCCGAGCCGCCGGGCACGTCATGGTCGTCGCCCTCGCGGCAGCTCAGCGGGTGTGAGCCGCCGGTGCCACGCTGGTCGAGCAGGATGACGTTGCGGTGCGCCAGCACCAGCGCCATGGCCGGCGCGATGCTGGCATAGGTCTCCGTCGCTGCCTGGCCCGGGCCACCGGCGAGGAAAACGACCGGATCGTCCGCGGGCACCTGGGCGCTGCTGCGCACGACGGCGAGGCGCATGTCGAGCTTGCGCCCCTCTGGATGCGCACGATCCTCCGGGACCTGGAACGGTGCGCACCATGCCGCGGTGGAAAGCCCCGAATGCGGCTGCCCCAGTTCGCACGGGTGCAGCTCCAGCGTGCCCAGTTTCCACGTGCGCGGCACGACGGGCGTGGTGTCGGCGACGGGAGCGGTGGCCGGGGCGGCCGCTTCGGCGCGCGGGTGCTTCATCACCTGCCGGCCAGCGAACGCGGCGACAAGGATCACGACGATGGCAACGATGCGACGCGGACGTTTCATGCCTTCATGGCTCCGGCGTGAAGATGGATTCGATGGAAAGCGAGAACAGCCCGGCGATCTTGAACGCGAGCGGCAGGCTCGGATCGTACTTGCCGGTCTCGATCGCGTTCACGGTCTGCCGCGACACGTCGAGGTGTTCGCCGAGGTCGGCCTGGGACCAGCCCAGCGCCGTGCGCAGTTCGCGAACCCGGTTATTCATGGCTGCGGTAGTAGAAGCGGATGGCGCACTTGGCCACTCCGAACAGGCCAAGCAGGATCGGGAAGACCCAGACCGCCACCGAAGCACCCGTCGGCTGTTCGAGCACCCTGGCGTTCAGGAGCAGGCCGTAGGTGAAGAAGCCAAACCCGCCGATGCCACCCGCGATGGCGATCGCCTCCAGGTCAATGCGCCGTTCGAACTCATCCTGGTCGCGGATCACCCGCACCATGGCGCGGATGACGAAGGCGATGGGCAGGGCGGGAAGCAGGGTGACCAGCGTGCGGGCCAGCGTGCCGTCCAGCGACTTCAGCCAGCTGACCGAGACGAACAGCAGGATCATGTACCCCGCCATGGCCGGGAAGAACTCGCGCAGGTAGCGCTTGTGGACCGCACGCATCGCCATGTCAGTGGGCCTCGATGAAAGCGTTGAGCGCCTTGCCGAACGCGGCAGGCTGGTCGAGCATGACATAGTGGCGCGACGGTGCGAGCGCGATCACTTTCGCCTGCGGCGCATCGGCAAGCAGCGACTGGTAGTAGGCCACCTTCTGCTCCTGCGTGATCTTCATCGGACCCATCTGCGAATCCTGTTCGGCGAACGCCGTGATCTCGAGGATCGGTGCTTTCGCGGCCTTCAGGTCGGGGCGGAAATCGGCACCGGCATCCTCGGCCATGTAGCGTGCGACGGCTTTCTGGTCGCTGCGCGCGTTGAGCGGGGCGACGCGTTCCGCGGTGGCGGGATCGAGCGTGCCGATGTTCTGCATGTAGGCGAGCTGCTGCGCCTTGAACTCATCGGGTGAGGCGCCTTCGGTCTTCGCCTTCAACTGCGCAGCGATACCTGCGCGCTGCTCCGGCGTGACCCGCTCCATGCCCGGGAAGATCGGCAGGCCATCCACTGCGACCACGCCGCGGGTCAGGTCCGGGTGGCGGCCGGCGAAACGCAGGGCCAGGGTGCCACCCAGGCTGTGCCCCACGAGGATCGGCTTGTCGATGTGGTTCCGCTCGATGTACTGCGCGAGCGACGCGTCGGCACGGTCCATCCAGTTGCCGTCCGCCGAGGGTGCCGGCGTGCCATCGAAGCCCGCGAGGGTCACGGCGTAGACGACGTGACGCTTCTCGAGGTCGGCGATGGTGTCCTTCCACACCCACGGGCCGCCCGCCAGGCCTGGGATCAGGATGACCGGGGTGCCGGAGGTGCCGTGGCGTTCGACCGTCAGCGTCCCGGCCTGGACGGTGTGGCTCGCCGCTTTGGCGTTGGCCGGGGTAGCGGCGTGCAGGGTGGAGGCGGCGCAGGCGGCCATCAGCAGGGCGGCGGCGCGCAGGACGATGCGGTACGACATGTTCGAACTCCTTTCGTTGGCGTGGAGCGTGTCAAGCACGCTTGACACCATCCTGCCCCCGGTCGCGACGCATGTCAAGGATGCTTGACATCGCGTTTTTGTGACATGCGTCACCTATCGCCGGGATACCGACGCGACCGGGCGGAAGAGGACGCGCCACGTCATGCCCGTTCCCGGCCGGGGCCGGTAATTGCATGTCGCGGCAGGATTTTTTGCCGTTTTTACCCCCGTCGGATGTCAAGCGACCTTGGCAGAACCGTGCGCACTTCCGGCACCTGTAGGCCAATACGGCAGCAGACCGCCTATTTCACTTCACAGGGAACGCGTAGTCCCGAACCTTGCAGGTGACGGAAGTACGTCGCGCCACCTGGAGAGCTCCGATGACCCCGATTCGCCGTCTTGCCACCGCCGCAGTAGCCACCTTTGCTTTCGTCGCGGGCAGCGCCCACGCCGCGACCGCCACCACCACGTTCAACGTACGCATCACCATCACCGCCGCGTGCGACATCAGCACGACGGCGCCAACGGATGTGAACTTCGGCTCGCAGCCTTCCACGGCCACCAACGTGGATAACCAGGGGGCGCTCAACGTGAACTGCACCCCGAGCGCGCCGTACACGATAGCGCTGGATAACGGCCAGAACGGCACCGACGCCAATTCGCGGAAGATGAGCAATGGCACGTCACTGGTGCCTTACCAGCTCTACCGCGCGGCGGGCCGCACGGCGGCCGATATCTGGGGCAGCACCACCGGTGGCAGTGGCAACGTCTACGCCGGCACCGGTACCGGCAGCGTCCAGACCCTGCCCGTGTTCGGCCGGGTGCCCTCCACCAACTTCCCGGCTGGCAGCTACGCCGACGTCATCACCGCCACGATCACCTACTGAGCCCTGGTGCGCACACGGACGCCCCGGCTCGCTGGCCTCATCGCGCTGCTCGCGATGGGCGTCGTGCCGTCCGCGTTCGCCAGCGGCCTGCAGGTGTCGCCGATCGGGCTGCACCTCGCCGCTTCCGAACAGGCGCAGGCGTTGTGGTTGACCAATACGGGCACCGACACGCTGCACGCGCAGGTGCGCGTGTTCCGCTGGACCCAGGCGGATGGCAAGGATCTGCTCGAAGCCTCGCGTGACCTGGTGGTAAGCCCGCCCATGGTCACGATCGCCCCGGGTGACCGTCAGCTCGTCCGCGTCATCCGCCAGGTCGCGCCACCGGCGGATGGTGCCGAGTCCGCCTACCGCATCGTCGTGGACGAGCTTCCGGTCGACGGCGCGGACAAGGGTGGCCTCAAGTTCGTCCTCCGCTATTCGGTGCCCGTGTTCCTGGCGCCCGCGGGCGATCCGACGGTCAGTGCCACCCTGAAAGCCAGCGTCGAGGATTCAGCGGGTGGCACGGTCCTCCGCGTGAGCAACACGGGCAAAGGCCACGCCCAGCTCGCCGATGTCAGCACGCACGGCGCCAACGGCAAGGACACCCCTCTTCTCTCCGGCCTGGTGGGCTATGCATTGCCCGGTAGCACCATGAGCTGGCCCCTGCCACCGGAAGCGCGCCGTGCCGGCGCACTACGCGCGAGGATCAATGGTGAGGCGAGCGAGTCGACCCTGGTCGTGGACGCGGGCAGCCGCTAGCGTCATCGCGCTCAAGGCCGCCACCGTGCATGCGCTGGACCACGCCACCGATGCCATCCCTCCGCCCACGATGGATCCGCGGGTGAGCGTGGCTGGCGAGGATCTCTATCTCGAAGTGGTGCTCAATGGCACCGCGACCGAACGACTGATGCACTTCATCCGCCGTGGCAACTCACTGTGCGCAAGCGCCGCCGACCTGCGCGGGCTGGGTTTCGTACTGCCGCCCGGCGACGAGATGCGCTGCCTGCTCGATATCCAGGGCGTTCGTTATGGCTACGACGCCGGCCAGCAGCGGGTCACCATCGATGTGCCCACCGGCACGCTCGACCTGCCGCGACGCATCCTCAACCAGCCGGAACGCAGCGCGACCAAGGCCAGCAGTGGCACGGGGCTGCTGTTGAACTACGACATCTATGCGGCGCACGGCGGCGGCCTCGGCAACGTGAGCGGGCTTGCCGAACTGCGCGGCTTCAGCGAGAACATGGGCGTGCTGAGCAACACGTCACTCACGCGCCGCTACCAGGAGGCCGGCGGCGGCTGGCGTGGCGATACCGTTCGCCTCGATACGCAATGGCGGCTGTCGTTCCCGGATAGCTCGATGGTGCTCACGGTCGGCGACACCTTCACCGGCTACACCTCGTGGAGCCGGGCCACGCGCATCGGCGGCATCGCGCTCGGCACCGATTTCGCGCTGCAGCCCTACCGGGTCACAACGCCCCTGCCGCAGTTCTTCGGCCAGGCCACGGCGCCCTCTTCCGTGGACCTCTACGTGGACGGGATCCGCCAGTACTCCGGCAAGGTGCCGGCCGGCCCGTTCCAGCTCACCGCCGTCCCCGGTGTCGACCAGGCCGGGCAGGCGCAGGTCGTGCTCACCGATGCGCTCGGGCGCGCCAGCACGGTGACGTTTCCGTTCTACGCCGCCCGGCAGTTGCTGCGCGCGGGGTTGAGCGACTGGTCCGTTGAACTTGGGACCGTGCGCGAGGCCTATGGCATCGATTCGTTCGCCTACGGTGACGATCCGGTGGGCAGCGCGACATTGCGGCGTGGCATCACCGACCACCTCACGCTGGAGACGCATGGCGAAGCGGGTGCGGGGCGCAACACCGCAGGCCTCGGGACGGTGTGGAATCCCTTCGGCGCCGGCGTACTGAATGCCTCGTACGCCGCCTCACGCAACGGCGGCGCGCAGTATGGCGCGGGCTTCTCCTGGAGCGGCCGCTTCATGAACTTCTCGCTGGATACGCTGCGCAGCAACGCGCGCTATCGCGACGTCGCATCGAGCTACGGCTCACCGCCACCGCGTGCGAGCGACCGCGCGCTCGTCGGCTTCAACGTGCGCGAATCGAGCTTCGGCGCCAACTACGTGCGCCTGCGTTACCCGGAGCAGCCCACGTCGCGCTATGCCGGGCTGTTCGTGCTGCGCAACCTCGGCCGCGGCATCGCGGTGAATGCCAGCGTGAACCAGAACCTGGACGAGGCCGCGGACCGCAGCTTCTTCATCGGCGTCACCTGGGCCCTGGACGAACGCACTACATACACCGCATCGGCGCAGCGTGATCGCGACCAGACCTTCGGCACGCTTGATGCGAGCCGCCCGATCGATGGTGACGGCGGCTTCGGCTGGCACGTGCAGGGCCGCAGTGGCGAGGCGGCCGGTGGCCTTGGCGAGGTGGGCTGGCTCGGTAACCACGGGCAGTTGACCCTGGGCGCCAGCAACATCGGGCCCTCGTCGTATGCGTATGCCGACGCGAACGGTGCCGTCGTGCTCATGGGTGGCCATGCGTTCTCCGCACGGCGCATCGATGATGCCTTCGCGCTGGTGTCGACCGAAGGCGCGCCGGATATTCCCGTGTTGCTCGAGAATCGCCGCACGGGCGTGACCGACAGCCGCGGGCTGTTGCTCGTGTCCCGACTGAACGCGTGGCAGGACAACCGCCTCGCCATCGACCCGATCGACCTGCCGGCGGACGAACGCGTGCAGCGTGTGGACAGCGTGGTGGCACCCGCGGATCGCTCGGGCGTCATCGTTCGTTTCCCTGTCGTGCGCGTGCGCGCCGCACTGGCCATCCTCGTCGACACGCAGGGCGCACCGTTGCCATTGGGTTCCACTGTCGATACAGGCAGCGGCGAACCCGCGATCGTCGGCTACGACGGCCAGGCCTACCTGGACAATCTCAAGGGCGATACGGAACTCAGGGTGACGAAGCCCGATGGCTCGCGCTGCACGGCAACCCTCGTGTATCCGGCCCATGCGCGGGACCTGCCGCAACTCGGCCCCCTCCCATGCAGGCCGTCGCCATGAAGTGGCTCGCGCTCATGCTGCTCGCGCTCACTGCGCTGTTCGCCGCGCCGCGCGCGGAAGCCGTGACGACCTGCGGCATCACCAGCATCACCAACCTCGCCTTCGGCGCGGTCGATCCCACCGGCACGTCGGTGGATACGACCGCCACGATCAACTACAGCTGCACCTACACCGGCTTCCTCGGCATCCTCTACGGCAGCTACATCACGATGTGCGTCAGCCTCGGCCAGGACGACCTGGGCAACCTCGCACCGCGCACGATGATCGATCCGCTCAGCGACCGCATGCAATACAACGTCTACAAGGACGCGACGCGCACCGCGATATGGGGCGTGGTGAACAACGTGACCTATGCGCCACTCACGGTGACGGCGCAGGTGCCCTTACTTACAGCCGGCAACGCGATCACCGGAAGCGTCGTCGCCTACGGCCGAGTGCCAGCAGGGCAGTCCTCATTATCCCCCGGCAATTACACGGGTACGATCACCGGCGGCACGGCGGGCACCGCACTGACGTACAGCTACAACGAAGCACTGCTATCGCTTGGCACCTACCCTGCCAGCTGCACGGCCGGCGGCACGGCTGCGGCTGCCACCGTTGCCGGGCCATCGACGTCGGTCACCGCCTCCGTCGCCCCGAAGTGCACGCTGGCCACCGCGACGGACCTCAACTTCGGTTCGGTTCCCGGGCTGCTGCGCACCAACACCGACCAGACCTCGCTGATCCGCGCTACCTGCACCAACCGCGCGGCGTACCAGGTCGGGCTCAGCAACGGCCAGAACGCATCGGGCAGCGTCAGGCGCATGGCGGGCGGAGGACGCTTCGTCACCTACGAGCTCTACCGCGATGCCCAGCGCACGCTGCGCTGGGGTAGCGCGCTCAACACCGATACGCAACCGGGCACCGGCAGCGGTGGAGAGCAGACGCTCACCGTCTACGGCCGCGTACCGATCCAGTCGGCCGCGGTCGCAGGCACCTACACCGATATCGTGACGATCACCGTCACGTACTAATCCTCGTCGTGCGACCAGCCGCCGCGGCGTGGCTTGCCGGCACCGGGCTTCGGGCCGCTCTTGCGGCGCAGCCGGGCTTCCAGCGTGGCAGCCTGCTCCTCGCGCTCTTCATGCAGCTTGAGGAAGTTGCGCCAGCGCTGCGGGGCGAGTTCGCCCGACGCCAGCGCGGCCTGGATCGCGCAGCCCGGCTCATTGCCGTGCCCGCAATTGGTGAAGCGGCACTGCCCGATGAGCACTTCGATATCGGCGAACAGGTCGAGGTTTTCCTCGCCGGTCAGCTTCAGCTCGCGCATGCCTGGCGTATCGATGAGGCAACCACCCGTGGGCAGGCTCAGCAACGCGCGGTGCGTCGTGGTGTGCCGGCCGCGGCTGTCGTGCGAGCGCACGGCACCGGTGGCCATGCGTTCCTCGCCGAGCAGCGTGTTGGTCAGCGTCGACTTGCCGGCACCCGACGAACCGACCAGCACCGCGCTCATGCCCGGCCCGAGGTAAGGCGCAAGGAGGGACACCGTGGAAGGGTCCTTGCCATTGATCGCGTGGACGGCCGCGTCCGCGGGCAGGCGTGCGCGCAACGCGGCCACGGCCGCCTCCACGTCCACGCCGGTATCCGCCTTGCTCAGCAGCACCACGGCTTTCGCGCCGGAACCTTCCACCAGGGTGAGGTAACGCTCGATGCGCGAGGGATTGAAGTCGCCATCCAGGCCGGTGAGCACCAGCACGTAATCGATGTTGGCGGCGATCACCTGGCGTTCGTAGCGCTCGCCGGCTGCCGCGCGGGTCAGCGTGGAACGGCGCGGCAGGATCGCCTCGATCACCGGGTGGCTGGCATGGCTGAGCAGCACGAAGTCGCCGACGGACGGGCGCAGGGCCGGGTCGAGCCCACGCTTGAGGAACTGGCCGGCGGGCTGTGCGTTGAACGCGGCGGTGCCGTCGTGCACCTCGTAACCGGCGCGGTGCTGCGCCACGACGCGCGCAAGGCGGCGTGGGTCGCTGGGCAGCGCGTCGTCGCGCCAGCCGATGTGGCGCAGTCGCGCCAGGCCTTCGGGGTCGGTCATGGCAGCGATTATGCCCGCTCTACGCCCGATTTCAGCCTCGCGGGCCCACCACGACGCTGTTAGGATCGGGTGACGACCGCCGGGAACGGGCCTGGCGGGCCGCACCGGAAGTCGCAGAACGTGTCCTCGATCAAGCCCAGCGCGCACCTGGCGGAAGTGCGCTACGAAATCCGTGGCGCCCTCACCCGCCGTGCCCGCGACATGGAAGCGGCCGGCAAGCCGATCATCAAGCTCAACATCGGCAACCCCGGCCGTTGCGGATTCACCACGCCCGCGCACCTGCGCGAGGCGATCGCCGGCCACCTCGGCGAGAGCGAGGCCTACGGGCACGAGCAGGGCCTGGAAGAGGCCCGCGAAGCCATCGTTGCGCAGCAGGCGGCGCGTGGCGCGGCCGGCGTCGACGTGGAGCACGTCTTCATCGGCAATGGCGTCAGCGAGCTCATCGACATCTCGCTGCGCGCCTTGCTGCAGCCCGGCGATGAAGTGCTGCTGCCGAGCCCCGACTATCCGCTGTGGAGTGCCGCCACCATCCTCAACGATGGCAGCCCGCGCTATTATCGCTGCCTGGCCGAGAACGGCCACCTGCCCGATCCGGATGAAATCGACGCGCTGGTCGGCCCGCGCACGCGCGCCCTGGTCCTTATCAACCCGAACAACCCGACCGGCGCCGTTTACCCCAGGGCCTTGCTCGAGCGCATCGTCGAGGTCGCGCGCAAGCACAACCTGCTGCTCCTGTGCGACGAGATCTACGACGAAATCCTCTACGACGGCACGCCGTTCCAGCCGCTCGCCGCGGTGGCGGGCGACCACCCCTGCGTGAGCTTCGGCGGCCTGTCCAAGGTGCATCGCGCGTGTGGCTACCGCGTCGGCTGGATGAGCCTTTCAGGCAGCAAGACGCGCGTGGCCGAGTATCGCGACGCGCTGCAGCTGCTCGCCGCGCTGCGCCTGTGTGCGAACGTCACCGCGCAGTGGGCGGTGCGCCCCGCGCTGCTCGACAAGCCGACCATCGGTGAACTCACCGCGCCGGGCGGCCGTCTGCACGAAGCGCGGCGGATCATCCTCGAGAACGTCGCCGCCAGCCCGTACCTCGATGTCGGCGCACCGGGCGGGGCCATCTACGCGTTCCCGTGGATCCGCGCCGACGCCATCCCGCACTTCGACGACACCGCATTCGCGCTGCGCCTGCTGGAAGAGGAAGAAGTGCTTGTCGTGCCCGGCACGAGCTTCAACCTGCATGCCAGCCGCCACCTGCGCCTCACCCTGTTGCCCGAACCCGCGCAGCTGGCTGAGGTGTTCGCGCGGATGGATCGCGTGCTGGCCCGCATGGCCGCCGAAGGCCGTCCGGCCGCAAGCGCGGTCGCCTGATGCCGGCACCGACGTTCCTCGCCCTCGGCGATTCATACACCATCGGCGAAGGCGTGCCGGAAGCGGGACGCTGGCCCGTGCAGCTCGCCGCGCGGCTGCACGCGGCACACATCGAGGTACAGGCGCCGCGCATCATCGCCACCACCGGCTGGACCACCGATGAGCTTTCCGCCGCCATGGATGCCGCCGCGCTCACGCCAGGCCACGGCCTGGTCACGCTGCTGATCGGGGTTAACAACCAGTACCGCGGACGGTCGCAGGCGGAGTACCGCGAACAGTTCCTCGCCCTGCTCGAACGCGCGATCGCGCTGGCCGGCGATGCCCGCCGCGTCATCGTCGTGTCGATCCCGGACTGGGGCGTCACCCGTTTCGCCGAAGGCCGCGACCGCGCGCAGATCGCGCGCGAGATCGATGCGTTCAACGGCATCGCCCACGACGAAGCCCGCCGCGCCTTCGCCCGCTGGGTGGATGTCACCGCCATCTCACGCAAGGCCGGCGCCGCCGACGACATGCTCGTCGAAGACGGCCTGCACCCCTCGGCCAGGCAGTACGCACTGTGGACCGAGGCGATCCTGCCGGAAGCACGCGCGGCCCTCCGCGAGCTGCCGTAGGAGCCAGCCTTGTGGGAGCGCGCTTGCGCGCGATGGGTGCTCGCGACATCCCCCATCGCGCGCAAGCGCGCTCCCACAACGGCGTTCACCCCCGCCCGCGCCGCAACATCCCTGAAACACGAGCGCCATCCGATGGTTACAGCTCGGCCCGACACTGGTGACCCGGGAAAACCCCGGGAATCGCCGCCATGGCCAAGCTCACCTGTCGCAGCGCCTTCATCTCCGACGTGCACCTCGGCACGCCCGACTGCAAGGCTGCCTACCTCCTCGACTTCCTCCGCAGCGTGGATTGCGAGCGGCTGTACCTCGTCGGCGACATCGTCGACCTGGAAGCCCTCGCGAAGCGCCACTGGTGGCACCCCGACCACAGCGCCGTCATCGCCGAGCTGATCGCGATGGCCGCGCGTGGCATCGAGGTGATCTACATCCCCGGCAACCACGACTACCAGATGCGCGGCCTCGCCGGCTCCACCATCGCCGGCATCCGCGTGGAACTGGATGCCCTGCACGAAGGCGCGGACGGGCGCCGCTACCGGGTCAGCCATGGTGACGAGTTCGACCCGGAGCACATCGGCAAGCGCTGGCTGACCGTACTTGGCGACACGATGCACCGGGTGATCTGCTGGGCGAACCGGCGCATGCACTCGGTGCGACGCAGGATGGAGCTGCCCTACCTGCCCCTCTCCATCATCATCAAATCGCACGTCGGCCTCGCCATGGCCTACATCCGCGGCTACGAACAACGCGTGGCGACCGATGCCGCCGAACGCGGCCTGGACGGGCACATCTGCGGCCACATTCACTTCGGCCACATGCGCCCGATCAACGGCATCCTGTACCTGAACGACGGCGACTGGGTCGAGCACTGCACGGCGCTGGTCGAAGATTTCTCCGGCGCGATGGAGCTGGTCCACTGGACCGAGCGCTACACCCCGCTCGGTCGCGCGAGCCGTGAGACGGTGCTGCCCTCACCCGAAGCCGTCCTGGCGTTCGCGCCGCTGGCCGACTGCCGGGCCGATCTTTCCCACCTGACCCCGATGGAACCCTCGCTGGCGGGTTGATTTCACTTTGATAGCGCCCATGTGCGGAGGATGCCGGTAAAATGGCCCCTTTCCCTTTGCGGTGATCCCCTCCATGGCTCTTGATATCCCCACCCGCGAGCGCATCGAAGCCCTTCTCGCCCAGCACGAGGTCGTGCTGTTCATGAAGGGTACGCGCCAGCAGCCGATGTGCGGCTTCTCCGCCGCCGCCACCAACACGCTGAACGACGTGGTCGACCAGTACCACACGGTGAACGTGCTGGAAGATCCGGAAATCCGCGAGGGCATCAAGGAGTTCGGCCAGTGGCCGACGATCCCGCAGCTTTACGTGAAGGGCGAGCTGGTCGGCGGTTCCGACATCATCCGCCAGCTGTACACCAGCGGTGAGCTGTACACCCTGTTCGGCCGTGGCGCGCCGGACCGCACGCCGCCGGAAATCACCATCACCGACAAGGCTGCCGAAGCCATCCGCGGCGGCATGGCCAACGCCCAGGGCATGGCCCTGCACCTCGAGATCGGCCCGGACCACAGCGCGGGCTTCCAGCTTGCCCCGGCCGGCGACCATGACATCGTCACCGTCGCCAACGGCATCGAAGTGCATTTCGATCCGGGCAGCGCCCAGCGCGCCAAGGGCATCGTCATCGACTGGGTCACCACCATGCAGGGCGAAGGCCTGAGCCTGAAGTTCCCGGGCGCGGTGGAGATCACCACGATCACCGTGCACCAGCTGAAGGACCGCCTGGCTGCCGGCGACATCCTGCTCGTCGACGTCCGCCCGGCGCACGGCCGCGCCATGGCGGCTCCGTTGGCGGGTGCACGCATCCTCGAGGATGAAGGCTACGAAGCCCTGGCCGCGCTGCCGAAGGACACCGCCATCGCTTTCATCTGCCACCACGGCATCTCCAGCCGCGCCGCGGCCGATCGCTTCGCCGCCCACGGCTTCACCAACCTGTTCAACGTGGAAGGCGGCATGGACGCCTGGGCGCGTGAGGTAGACCCGAGCGTCGCGCGGTACTGATCCCGTCTCGTAATGAAGAAAAAAGGGCGCCCACGGCGCCCTTTTTTTCGCCCCACCCCCTGTGGGAGCGCGCTTGCGCGCGATGGGTGCTTGCGGCACTACTCCACCGAGCGCAAGCGCGCCCGAGAAGGGAAACAACAGCGACCTCAAACATCCGCATAGACTGCGCACACGCCCCGCTCCCGGAACCCCTTCATGGCCATCGCCACTAACGACCTCTCCGTTCCAAAGCTGGCATCGAACCTGTCGTTATATGACGATTTAGAAGGGATCCTCGAACAAAGCCGCCGCGAACTTCAGGGAGCAGCCGAGAGCTGGAATTCCTTCGGGCAGGATCACGGCTCGTTTGCTGATGAGTTCTCGACGCTCTGAAGGGGTTGTCCCCTTCGTCGTCGTTCACTCGGCCGTTTACGGCAGTTCAGACAGGCGCGCCGTTGCACCCTTGATCCTTGCAAGAGAATTCGGACGAATCGAGAGCAGGCGATTCGACCGGAAGTTCACGATCAACGCACTCAAGCGCGCGGGTAGATCGCTTCCCACGTCCATGCTTCCGGCGGCTGTGCGTGCAGCGCCCAGAATTCGTCGGCGATCTTCGCGGGGTGGCCTGGATCGGAGGCCACCAGGGTAGATACGCGCACCGTCGCGATGTGGACGCCACGCTGCTTTAGCGGTTCAAACAGCGCTTGCGCCGCAGTCCTGAGCGCCGCCTTACCCACGCTGAGGGTCAGGAAGTCCGCCGACGGCTCGACGGCGAAACCACCGCCGGTCAGCAGGATGGTCCCGGTACCACGTGCTTCCATCGAAGGCAGCACCTTCGCGAGCGTCGCCAGCGGCGTCGCGACATTGACCGCGATATCGGAGGTGATCTCCGCGCTGCCCTGCGCGTCGATCGGCGCACCCACGAGCGCTCCTGATGGGTCGTAGCGCATGGCGGCGGCGTTGTAGTGGATGACGTCGATCCCGGTGTCGGCATAACGCTCGAGCAAGGCGCCTAGCTGCGCCGGATCGGTAGCGTCGGCTGATTCAAAGCGCACGTCGGCGATGTCGTTGCCCAGCATCGCGCGGAGACGGTCGTTATCGGCGGCTGATCGGGAAACAAGCACGATCCGGTAGCCTTCGCGGGCAAAGCGCCTGGCGGTAGCGAGACCAATGCCAGGTCCCGCGCCAATGCACATATAGGTCTTCATGCAACGGACTCCGCGAGTTCGATGAGGTTGCCGAACGGATCGCAGATGAACGCGAGTTTCCGGTTGATCGGCTCGAGATAGAACGGCTCGGTGACGATGGTCACGCCGCGGCTGCGGAGTTCCTCGATCGTCGATTCGATGTCGTCGACGGACAGGCAGAAGTGGTGGTAGCCCGCGAGGCGGAGGCTGTCACCCAGGTCGCTGTAGACAGGCTTGGGGATCGGCCCGGGTTCACCGCCGGCCAGCAGTTCCACGGTGAAGTGATCGTCGGTGGCGGGCGCCACGTAGGCGAGTTGCTGGTCCGCGTAGGGCCACTTATGGACGACGCGGAAGTCGAGTTTCTCGACATACCAGGTGATCGCGCGCTCGAAATCGGGCACGCGGACGGCGACATGGTTGCCGGCCAGGGAAGCGAGCTTGCTGGCCGGGTTCTTCGCGGGGAATGTGACGACGGACATGGCGGACTCCACAGGGGTTGGGCGTGGAGGAAAAACTACGCCGGTCCCATTCCGGAGTGAATCTGCAGAATTTGCCTTACGGAATGAACCTGTGGTTCATTATCAGGAGTCTTCGTCCCGGGGTTTGGACATGGCCGACTCGGATGCGCTGGGCGATATGAGCCTGCGGGAACTACAGGCCCGGTTGCCGGGCCTGCTGGTTTTCCAATCGGTCGCGCAGCACCTTAATTTCGCCCGCGCGGCGGATGACCTGAGGGTGACGCCGACGGCCGTGTCGAAGGCGATCAAGCAGCTTGAAGCGCAGATGGGCATCCGCCTGTTTAACCGAAACACGCGCAGCACGTCGTTGACCGAAGCGGGCCAGCGGCTCTACTCGAACCTCAGGCCAGCGCTCAAGCAGGTGAGCTACTCACTCGAGTCAGCCGCCAGCGACACGGATCATCCGTCAGGCCTGCTTCGCATCAATACATCGTTCGTGGCGTATGCAACGCTGATCGAACCACACCTCGCCGATTTTCTCGCCAGTCATCCCGATATCCGCTTTGAGCTATCGTTGGACAGCACCCTGGTCGATATCGTCGAAAGCGGGTTCGACGCAGGCATCCGCCTTGGCCACGCCTTGCAGCGGGACATGATCGCCGCGCCGCTTGGCCCGCCGCAGGCGATGGTTGCCGTAGCGTCACCGGATTACACGGCCGCGAGTGGACGCCCCACGCACCCAGGGGATCTGCTCGCACACCGGTGCATTCGCCAGCGCTTCTCCAGCCACACCCGGTTCCTTGAATGGACCTTCCATGTCGATGGCAAGCCCGTCGTCATCGACGTCGATGGCCCCATGGTGGTCGATGAAATGCGAGTGGCAACGACCGCAGCGGTCAACGGGATAGGGATCGCTTATGTGTTCCGGCGATTCGTCGAATCACATATCGCGACCGGTGCGCTCGAGGTGGTCCTCGAACGCTACAGCCAGCCGAGGGGCTTGTTCCACGTTTACTACCCAAGCACGCGGCAGATGCCGGGCAAGCTGCGCGCCTTCGTCGATTACATCCGGGCGGCAAACCGGCAGGGTCCCTGAGCCTGCCGCTCCACGGAGATCACGCCACATCCATTCATTGACAACCGCATCACGCCTCGGGACCATGAAGCGATTGGCATATCGATAAGGAAATCTCGTGCGTCTCATGCCTCCAGGAAGGTGGGTAAAGCCACTGGGTTGCTTGCTCCTGCTCTCGACTACGTGCGCGTTTGTCGAGCCGGTCTCCGCAAGCACCCGCTGCATGTCGAAGACGGAGTTGGTCGAAGGGGGGCGCCTCGAGACGACTGTCATGCGGCAGCCGAACCTTCCCCCGTACAGGTTCGGCACTGTCCTCCCCGGCACCAATGAGCGCCATGATCGGGAATATGCCCCGGCCCTGCATTTCTCGGACGGCACGGTGGCCGTTTATACCGAGCTGCTCAGTTCGCGCCTCCCTCAAGACCACGCAACCGATGACGTGCCGTGCTATGTGGCCGCCGACGAAGCGCGTGTGATCGGCCCCGGACAGGCGCGCCTTGCGAGAGTTGCGCAGCCCCGGGCACCGGGATACGTCGTGTTCGGCCGACCGAAGGTGATCCATGGTGGCCCCGCAACGTTCGTCGTCGACCATGGGCTTCCGGCGTGGGCGGTGAGATACATCACGGACGAGACCGCCCGTGCCGCATCGACCTATGCCGACCATCTCGGACCGCGAACGCTGCCACTCATCATCGCCTATGCGTCTCCCGGAAAAGACGCCTACCTTTGGGGTGACCACCTGGAGGGATCGATAACGCTGGGGCTCTACGGTGACTGGAGTGAGGACAACGACAGCCAACGGACCAGGCTGCGCGATTTCATTGACGACGAACTCTTCCATGTCTGGAATGGACGTGCGATCGATCGTTCCGACCCTGCCGCCTTACTCGGCCTTGAAGGTGGCGCGGATCTGGCCCGGATGCTGCTCGCCTTCGAACGGACGCATGACACGTCAGAAGCATTGGGTGAAGCATCGGATGCGATGGCGCGCTGCCAGGCCGAGCAATCCCCACCAGGCACGCTCCGGACCATGCTGCAGGATCCGCAGCCGGGAAAGGTGCCTTACGACTGCGGCATGGCGCTCCTGTTCTTGCTGACCGTTCATCCGGCCGGCGGAACACTGGATGACAGCGCCTTCTGGCGATTGTGGAAACAGCCTGCCAGTGGCGATTCACGGCAGGAAAGGTACACGTGGGCCTCGATGCTGCGCGCGGGCGAGACGCCGGCATCGCCGCTGGTCGACAAGCTGCTCGACACCAGCGATTTCCCCGTGGCCGCGGGAGAAGCATCGCGTGCGGCAGGCTACCGTACGCCCGCACGAGAGAGCTTGCCTGCACCCCTGGCGTCGATGGTCGGCCGGCGCATGATGGCTTCGATCATGGCCTCGGACTGCCACGGCCGCGTGGGATTTTATTCAACGCCTGAGGGGTATCAGCTGGACGACGCGACGCCAGCGTGTGACAACCTGAAGCCGAAGAAGACGGTGCAGGCCATCGCGGGAATCAAGCCATCGGTCGATCCGATCGGGTTGAACGCAAGGATCCAGGCGCTGTGTGCAGAGGGCCAGCCGATCCCGGTGACCTACGTGGATTCTGGGGAACCCTCCCGGATCGCGTGCCCGCAACTTCCGGGCTCATTCGCGTTTTTCTCCCTGTTGCCGGGCGACGGGCGTGTCGTCAGCGCTGCCGCCGCATCGATAGGCGAATAGCCCAACCGTGGAGCTTCAGCGACGCTTACGGCAGGAACAGTCGAGCCGCTGCATCGGGGTTCGACGGGAAGTAGAAGTGCATGAAGCTCGCCGTCATCCGCTTGCGGCGGTACACCGCTTCCGTAGTCGGGCCGCCGTTGGGGTTGGTTGCGAGCGTGAGTGGTTTAGCGTCAATGCTCGCGTGGGCGTAATGGAACGAGTGACCGCGCAACTCGCCTTCGGGTAATGCGACACCCTGCATGCCGAGCGCAGCCATGCGCGGCTGCATCGCCGCGTGTCCGCGTAGCAGTCCGGCCATGGGGTGAGAATTACCTTCGCTAGCCGCGAGGCTGTCCAGCGCGTAAAGCAGCCCGCCGCATTCAGCGAGCAAGGGGCGGCCCGCGTCGACGTGCCCGTGCAATGCCTCGCGCAGGTCGGCGCGTGCACTGAGCGTTTCTAGGTGAAGCTCCGGGTAACCGCCGGGGAGCCATACGGCATCACACTGGGGAAGCGCATCGCCGGCCAGCGGTGAAAAGAACACGAGTTCCGCGCCTGCTTCGCGCAGGACATCCAGATTGGCGGGATAGATGAAAGCGAACGCCGCGTCGCGCGCTACAGCGATCCGGACGCCGGCTAGTGAGACCGTGCGTGCCATGGGTTCGACGGGTTCGAACGGCACGGCGTCGGGCAGGGTCAGTGTCGAGCGTTCCGCGAGGGCATCCGCTAGTGCGTCGAGGCGAGCTTCGAGGTCACTGAGTTCATCAGCCGTGACCAGGCCGAGGTGGCGTTCTGGGAGCGAGAGGGGGCGGGTGGCGCTATCGCGCGCAAGCGCGCTCCCACCGGGCCTGGCTGTTGCCGAATCGCGCGGGAGAGTGCCGTGCCACGCCAGCTCAGGTGGCAGGCTCTCGCGCAGGAGTTGGGCGTGGTAGTCGCTGTCTACGCGGTTGGCGAGCACGCCTTGCACGGTGACATCCCCGCGGTACGTGGCGAGCCCGTGGGCGATCGCGCCGAAGGTCTGCGCCATCGCCGAACCATCGATGACGGTCAGAACAGGAAGGCCAAACCGGGCTGCGAGGTCGGCACTCGAGGGCGCGCCATCGAACAGGCCCATCACGCCTTCGACAAGTATGAGGTCCGCTTCGCCGGCCGCATCGTATAGACGGGCGCGCACATCGGTCTCGCCACCCATCCATGCATCGAGCTGGTAGACCGGCGCACGGCTCGCCCGCGCCAGGATCATGGGATCGAGGAAATCCGGCCCGGTCTTGAACACCCGCACGTGCCGGCCGAGGCGCGCATGCGCGCGTGCCAGTGCGGCAGTGACGCTGGTCTTGCCCTGCCCCGAGGCGGGCGCGGAAACCAGTAACGCGGGGCAATGGCGGGTCACGGCTCGATACCCTTCCAGTCACGTGGGGAAAAGATTCCGGACTGGCGGGAGCGCGCGGCCCGCGAGGCGCCGGATTCCCGTTCAATCCCCGGCGCTGGCGCCCTGGATGACCGGCGGTGCGCGCAGTGTAGCGGAGCGGCGCTCGCGCCAGCGCAGGAAGGGGCGCTCGACCAGGTAATACAGGGCGGCACCCACCGCGAGGACCACCGCAACATGCGCCAGGAAGCGCAGCCACGGGTGGCTGTCCAGACGCCCATCCAGCGCGGCCTCCGTCAGCATGAAGGCGCCCTTGTGGCTCAGGTACAGGCTGTACGATGCGCCGGCCAGCCAGCCCGCACCGGGCACCCGGAGGCGCGCCAGCCACGTGCCGCCACCGGCCATCGCGACGAACCCGGCCATGGCCAGGGCCACCAGCGGATAACCCACCACGATCGGCCAGAACTCCAGGCGGTGCCCATCGAAGAGTGCGATGCAGGCGGCAAGCAGGCACGCCGAAGCCACCAGGACGACGCCAGCCCTGCCACGGAAACGGGACATCCAGTCCGGGCGAAACACGGCGCACGCCGCCAGGGCGACGCCCGCCACCAGCCCATCGAGACGGGCGTAGGTTGGGTAATAGAGGTAACGCAGGTAGGCCGGTTCGTTCGACCCGATCGAGGGCTGGTAGAACGCGAGCCACAGCCACGCACGCAGGCCCATGCCACCCAGCACGATCACGGCGCATGCCATTGCGAGACGGCGCGGGGTCATCCAGCGTGCGAGCCACACGGCCAGCAACGGGAACACCAGGTAGAAGTGCTCTTCCACGCACAACGACCAGGCATGCGAGAAGGCATAGCGTTCGCGGTCGTTGTACAGCAGGTTGAACGTGAAAGTGAGGAACTGCCATGCCGGCTGCATGAGGGGCGTTTCCCGCCAGGCCGGCCAGGCAAGATAGAGGCACAGCACCACGAGGAACGCCGGAAGAATGCGAATTGCCCGACGCGTATAGAACGACCCGAAATCCAGCGAGCCCCTGTCACGCAGGGAGGCGAAGACCTGCGACCCGATCAGGAAACCGCTGAGTACAAAAAACAGGTCGACGCCCATCCACCCGGCGTGTTCGAGCACGCCAAAGTTTTCCCCGAGGCCGCCGATAAGGTAGCTATGGAAAAGCATGACCCACGCGATAGCGATGGCGCGCAGGGTATCCAGTCCGGGCAGGCGGGTCATCGGAGGTCTCGGTGGCGTCGTCTGGCGAGAGTGGAGAGTTCATGCGGCGGTCTCCGGGCCGGTTCATGGCGTTTTGGGGGCGGGGAGCCAGGCCGGTGGATGATCACGCCCAGCCGGTGGCGCCACGCTAAGATGGGTAGGCGTAACGCAGACCGGGGGGCTTGCGGACGCCAATGGGGGGATGTGATGTCGAACAAGATCATGCCGTCCGTGCCAGGGGGCGCGCGCGCGTAAGCGCCCGGCCACGCACGGACGTGCTCTCGCATGCTTCGCGCCGCATCGTCGCGGCGCTCGTCTTCCTGACGCTGGCCCTCCATGCCGGCGAGGGACGCGCTCAGCTCCGCGTGGGCGAGAACCCCGAGACCACCCTGGCCGTCGCGGACGCGACGCGCACCTCCGACCACCCCGCCTTCGTGATCACGCTCGCGCGCCTCACGCAGGCGCGTGCACAGATGTCGCCGGCCGCCCGCATGTACCTCGACTACATGGAGGCCTGGCAGACCGCCTATAGCGGCAACCATGCGAAAGCCACGCCGATGCTCGAGCAGATCGTGGACCATTCGTCCGACAAGGTCCTGCGCCTGCGCGCCACGGCGACCCTGGTCAACCTGCTCGGTGCCGGGCGCCATTACGAAGCGGCGTTCATGCGGCTCGACGAGATGATGGCCGCCCTGCCCTCCGTGACGGATCCACGGGCGCGGTTCCAGGCGTACGCCGAGGCATCGCAGCTGATGACCGCGGCCGGCCAGTACGATCTCGCCGCCGATTACTCCGATCGCGCGGTGGAAGTAGCCGATACGCCGACCACGACCTGCAAGAGCCACGTGGTCGGCCTGCACGCGCTGTACAAGGCCGGCAAGGTCGATCCGGACGATGCGCGCTTCGTGCAGTGGGTCGCGGAGTGCCAGAAGGCCGGGGAAACGCTCGCCGCCAACGAACTGCGCGGCGACGTCGCCGATAGCGCGATCCGCCACGGGCGCGCCGACGTGGCAATCTCGCTCCTCGACCAGTATTACGGCTCCGTCACCCGTGACGCCCAGCCCATGCAGATCGCGCAATACGATGCCCTGCTCGCACGCGCGCACTGGGAGACGGGCGATATCGCCCTGGCCGACCGGTTTGCCGGCGCGGCGATCAAGGCGTCGGTCGCCGGCGAGTTTTCCGAATCGCTGGTATCCGCCACGGAGACCGCGTACCTCGTGGCGAAGAAACGCGGTGACTGGCGTGCCGCAACGATGTGGCTGGAGCGCCACGCCAGTGCGGACAAGGGCCACCTGGACGATGTGAGCGCGCGGGCCCTGGCTTACCAGATCGTGAAGCAGCAACTCGCCGCGAGCCGTTCCGAAACCGATGCGCTGGACAAGCAGAACCAGATCCTGCAGCTCCAGCGCGAGGCCGACAAACACGACGCCGAAACGAACCGCCTGTATTTCCTGCTGACGCTCACGCTGACGGGTGCGATCGTCCTCTGGCTCATCCGCACGCGTCGCTCACAGAAGCGCTTCATGCGCATGGCCCGCCATGACAGCCTCACGGGCATCAGCAACCGCCAGCACTTCGTGGACCAGTGCACGGCCGCGCTGGTGGAAGGCTCGCGCACGGGCCAGCCTATCGCCCTGGTGTTGTTCGACCTCGACCACTTCAAGCAGATCAACGACACGCACGGCCATGCCGAAGGTGACTGGGTACTCCTGCGCGTGGTCGCGGAATGTCGCGACAGCCTCCGCGACAGGGATGTGATCGGCAGGCTGGGTGGCGAAGAATTCGCCGTACTGCTGCGCGGCACGACACCCGCCGAAGCGAACGAGTGCGCCGAGCGCATGCGCGCGGCGATCAGCGCCCCTTCGGACGAACATCGAACGATCGTCCGCGCCACGGCCAGCTTCGGCATCGCCTGCACCACGACCTACGGCTACGACCTCGACCGCCTGCTGATGAAAGCCGACGAAGCGATGTACGCCGCCAAGTCGGCTGGCCGCGACCGCGTCATCACCGCCACGGCGTAAGGCCAAAGCTCTTGTGGGAGCGGGGGGGGGGCGGGCGGGGGGGGGGGGCCCCCCCAACCCCCCCCCACCCCGCCCCCCCAGGCCGGGCACCCCCCCCGCGGCCCCC